>NZ_AP013293.1:102500-285352 GCF_000829155.1 Candidatus Karelsulcia muelleri PSPU | reverse complement strand
TAAAAAAAAATTTTTTTTAAAAAATGTTTATCCAAATTTAATGGCAAAAATAATAAATCCATTTAGTATTAAATTAACTAAAAATAATACTTTACCTGCTGCACAAGCAATGCTGTATGCCACGGGGTTAACAGAAGATGATTTTAATAAAGCTCAAGTTGGCATAGTTAGTAATTGGTATGAAGGTAATCCTTGTAATATGCATTTAAATATTATTAGTAATAATATTAAATCATCTGTAAAAAAATATGGAATGGTGGGTTTTCAATTTAATACTATAGGTATTAGTGATGGAATGTCTATGGGAACATCTGGAATGAGATATTCTTTACCTTCAAGAGAATTAATAGCTGATAGTATAGAAAGTGTTGTTAAAGCTCAACATTATGATGGATTAATAGGTATTCCAGGATGTGATAAAAATATACCTGGAATAGTTATGGCCATGTTACGTATTAATAGACCTTCCATATTAGTATATGGAGGGAGTATATCATCAGGATATTATAATGGTAAAAAATTAAATATAGTTTCAGCTTTTGAAGCTTTAGGAGAAAAAAATATAGGGAAAATTTCAGAATTAGAATATAAAAATATAATTAAACATGCTTGTCCTGGACCAGGAGCCTGTGGAGGAATGTATACAGCTAATACAATGGCTTCTTGTATTGAAGCAATGGGAATTACAATACCATATTCATCTTCATCATTAGCTAATAGTAACTTTAAAAAAAAAGAATGTGTTAATATAGGTTTTTATATAAAAAAAATTTTTAAAAAAAATATTAAACCACTGGATATTATTACTAATACATCTATAAAAAATGCTATTACTCTAGCAATTGCATTAGGAGGATCAACAAATTTAGTAATACATATTTTAGCTATAGCTAAAACTGCTAATATAAATTTAAAATTAGATGATATTCAAAATATCAATAATAATGTTCCAATTATAGCTAATTTAAAACCAAGTGGAGATTTTTTAATGGAAGATATACAATCTATGGGAGGAATTCCTATAATTATAAAATATTTATTAAAAGAAGGATATATAGAAGGAGATTGTATGACTGTTACAGGAAAAACAATAAAAAAAAATTTAGAAAAAATACCTGATATTGATTTTAATCAAAAAATTATATATCCTTTATTAAATCCTATAAAAAAAAATGGACATATACGAATTTTATATGGAAATTTAGCTCCAGAAGGGGCGGTTGCTAAAATTACTGGAAAAGAAGGTGATCTATTTTCAGGATTTGCACAAGTTTTTAATTCAGAAAACTCTGCTAATGAAGCAATAATTAATAATAAAATAAAAAAAGGAGATGTTATAGTAATTAGATATGTAGGTCCTAAAGGAGGTCCTGGAATGCCGGAAATGCTTAAACCTACTTCTTATATAATGGGTGCTAATTTAGGAAAAAAAATTGCTTTAATAACTGATGGAAGATTTTCAGGAGGATCTCATGGATTTGTAGTAGGTCATATTACTCCAGAAGCTCAAAATGGAGGATTAATTGCTTTAATAGAAAATGGAGATATTATAATAATTGATGCAATAAATAATACTTTAACATTAAAAATAACAAAGAAAGAAATAAAAATTAGAAAAAAAAAATTTATAGCTCCCCTTTTAAAAGTTAATTCAGGATATTTATATAAGTATTCAAATACTGTATCATCTGCTTCTAATGGATGTGTAACAGATAAACTGTAAATTATGAATAAATATATTAAAGGATCAGAAATTATTATAAAAACACTTATTCTTGAAAAAACTAAATATATATTTGGATATCCTGGAGGAGCTATTATGCCGATATATGATGCATTATATTATTATATAAAACAGATATCACATATTTTAACACGTCATGAACAAGGTGCTATACATGCCGCTCAAGGTTATGCTAGAGTTAGTGGAAAAGTAGGCGTATGTTTTACTACTTCAGGTCCTGGAGCTACAAATTTAATTACTGGCTTAGCAGATTCTTTAATAGATAGTACAGCTATACTATGCATTACTGGACAAGTTTCATCTAATTTATTAGGTACTGATGCCTTTCAAGAAACGGATATAATAGATATTTCAATACCTGTTACAAAATGGAATTATCAAGTAACAAAAGCTAAAGATATATCATATATTTTATCAAAAGGTTTTTTTATAGCTCAATCTGGAAGACCCGGTCCAGTTTTAATAGATATTACAAAGGATGCACAATTAGAATTATCAAATTTCAAATATAAAAAATATTTGAATATTTTTTTAAAAAAAAAAAAAATAAATATAAAAAAAATAGAAAAAGCAGCTACTATTATTAATAATTCTAGTAAACCTTTTATTATTATTGGGCAAGGAATTATTTTAGCTAATGCAGAAAAAGAATTAAAAGAATTTATAGAAAAAACTAATATTCCTGCAGCTAGTACACTTTTAGGATTAGGTGCGTTAAAAACAGAAAATATTTTAAATATGGGCATGTTAGGAATGCATGGGCATTACGCACCTAATATATTAACTAATAAATCTGATGTAATAATAGCAATAGGAATGCGTTTTGATGATAGAGTTACAGGAGATCTAACTAAATATGCTAAAAAATCTAATATTATTCATATAGATATAGATGAATCTGAAATTCATAAAAATATGAATACAAATATATTTTTATTAGGAAATTGTAAAAAAATTTTAAAATTATTATTATCTAAAATAGAGATAAAAAAAAATAAAAAATGGAAAAAATTTTTTTTTTTTTTAAAAAAAAAAGAAGAAAAAAAAGTAATAAAAAATGATTATTATACTAATAATATAGGTATCACTATGGGTGAAGTTATTAATTATATTAATTTATTTAAAAAAAAAAAAAGTGTTTTAGTAACAGATGTAGGACAACATCAAATGTCTGCTTCTAGATATTTTAATTTTACTTGTAAAAAAAGTCAAATTACTTCTGGTGGATTGGGAACAATGGGATTTGCTTTACCAGCCTCTATAGGAGCTAAAATTTGGGGAAAAAATTGTCAAATAATATGTATAGTGGGAGATGGAGGAATTCAAATGACTCTACAAGAATTGGGAACTATTATGCAGCATAATATTACTATAAAAATTATATTATTAAATAATAATTATTTAGGAATGGTGAGACAATGGCAAGAATTTTTTTTTGAAAGAAGATATTCTTCTACGAAAATTATAAATCCAGATTTTATTAAAATGTTTTATTCTTATGGAATAAAGTATAAAAAAATACTTAATAGAAAATATTTAAAACAAGATATTAAAGATCTGTTAAATACCAAAAATACATATATACTTGAAATAATGATAGAAAAAGAATATAAGGTTTTTCCGATGATTACTCCTGGAAATTCTATAGAGAAGATTAGATTAAAATCAATTAATGAATAAAAAATTACATATTATTCTTATTTCAGATAATTTAATAGGTTCTTTAATAAGAATTCTTCTAACTTTAAATAGAAGAAATATTAATTTTAAGAAAATTTCTTTATTAGAAAAAAAATTATTTACTAATTATTTTTACATAATAAAATTTGAAATTAAAACAAAAAAAGTTTATAAAATTATTAAACCAATAAAAAAAATTATAGGAATAAATAAAATTTTTTTTTATTATTATAAATAAAATTTTATACAAAAAATAATTTTTATGAAATTTAAATTTGGAAAAATTGAAGAAGAAATTATAACAAGAAAAGATTTTTCTTTAAAAAAAGCTCGAAAATTTCTTTCAAATGAAACTATATGTGTATTAGGTTATGGCGTTCAAGGTCCTGGACAAGCACTTAATTTACGTGATAATGAATTTAATGTTATAGTTGGACAAAGAAAAAACTCAAAGTCATGGGATAATGCATTAAAAGATGGTTGGATAGAAAATAAAACATTATTTTCTATAGAAGAAGGAGTAGAAAAAAGTACAATAATAATGTTTTTATTATCTGACGCCGGGCAAATTGCAGTTTGGCCAAAAATAAAAAAATATTTGTCTTCAGGAAAAGGTTTATACTTTTCACATGGGTTTGGATTAACTTTTAAGAAAAAAACAAAAATTTATACTCCTAAAAATATAGATATATTTCTTGTTGCTCCAAAAGGCTCAGGAACTAGTCTAAGAAGACTTTTCAAAGAAGGAAAAGGTCTTAATTCAAGTTATGCTATTAATCAAGATTATACTGGAAAAGCAAAAAAAAGAGCTTTATCTATAGGAATGGGAATAGGATCAGCTTTTTTATTTGAAACAACATTTAAAAAAGAAGTTTATTCTGATTTAACAGGAGAAAGAGGCTCTTTAATGGGAGCAATACAAGGCCTTTTTTCTGCTCAATATAAAATTTTAAGAGAAAATGGTCATTCTCCATCAGAAGCATTTAATGAAACAGTAGAAGAATTAACACAAAGTCTTATGCCTTTAATAGCAGAAAAAGGAATGGATTGGATGTAT
Organism: Candidatus Karelsulcia muelleri PSPU; assembly: GCF_000829155.1. Lineage (GTDB taxonomy): Bacteria > Bacteroidota > Bacteroidia > Flavobacteriales > Blattabacteriaceae > Karelsulcia > Karelsulcia muelleri_A. The sequence continues at coordinate 280,871 of NZ_AP013293.1, read as the reverse complement.
GAAAATTGTTCTACAACTGCCCAAAGGGGGGCTTTAGATTGGTGGAAAACATTTAGAGATATTAATATACCTCTATTTATCAACCTTTATAAAGAAGTTTCTTCAGGAAGAGAAGCTGAAAAAACTATACTATCAAATAGTAAAAAAAATTATAGAAAAAATCTTAAAAAAGAATTAAAAGAAATAAAAGAAAGTGAATTATGGAAAACAGGTAAAATAGTACGTAAACTAAGACCATAATTAATATTTTAGGCTTATTTTTAATAACTTAATTTAAGCCTAATTCTTAAAATAAAGAAGTGAATTCAAACGAATATTTTCCATCAGTTAAAGATATAATAGAAGCAAAATATATCTTAAAAGATATAATTTATAATACTCCTTTACAAAAAAATAATATTTTATCAGAAAAATATAAATGTAATATTTTCTTAAAAAGAGAAGATTTACAAATAGTCAGATCATATAAAATTAGAGGTGCATACAATAAAATTAAAAGTATATCAAATGATGATCTTAAAAATGGTATTGTATGTGCAAGTGCTGGTAATCATGCACAAGGTGTAGCCTATTCATGTAATAAATTAAAAATTTATGGAACAATATATATGCCTATAACTACTCCAAAACAAAAAATAGATAGAGTTAAAATGTTTGGAAAACAATATATTAAGATTATATTAACAGGAGATACATTTGATGAATGTAATTATAAAGCATTTAAATCTTGTAAAAAAAAAAAATTTATACATCCATTTGATGATAAAAAAATTATAGAAGGACAAGGAACAGTAGGATTAGAAATTTTACAACAAATGAAAGATAAGGTAGATTATATTTTTCTTCCTGTTGGAGGTGGTGGATTAGCTTCTGGAGTAGGAAGTTATTTTTATCATATAAGTCCATATACTAAAATAATAGGTGTAGAACCGAAAGGAGCGCCTTCTATGAGTTTTTCATTTATTGAAAATAAAGTAATTGAATTAAAAAATATAGATAGATTTATAGATGGTGCATCTGTAAAAAAAGTAGGATTATTAAATTTTAATATTTGTAAAAAAGTATTATTTGATATAAAACCTTTACATGAAGGAAAAGTTTGTACAACAATACTTGATTTATATAATTTAGAAGCAATAGTCGCTGAACCTGCTGGTGCTTTATCTATATCAGCATTAGATATTTATTATGATAAAATCATAAATAAAAATGTAGTTTGTATATTAAGTGGAGGAAATAATGATATTATTAGAACAGAAGAAATTAGAAAAAGATCTTTGATCTATAAAGGATTAAAACATTATTTTATAGTGAGATTTCCTCAACGTGCTGGAGCACTTAAAGAATTTGTAAGTACTATTTTAGGTACTAATGATGATATTACATATTTTCAATATTCTAAAAAAACTTCTAAAGAAGAAGGTCCAGCTGTAATAGGAATAGAATTATCAGATAAAGAAAATTTTTCAGGAATGATAAAAAAAATGAAACAATATAATATACATTATCAATATATTAATGATAACCCAGATTTATTTGATATACTTATTTAATGTTAAAAAAGATTAAAAATTTAAACAAAAAATTATCTAAAATTAATATTAATTCTGCTTCAGAATTAGAAATATTTAGAATAAAATATTTAGGTAAAAAAGGAATATTAAATTCTTTTTTTAAAGAATTTAAATATATTAATAATTATGAAAAACAAAATATAGGATTATCACTTAATACATTTAAAAAAAATATTAAAAATATTTTTTTATATTATAAAAATTTTTTTTTAAAAAAAAAAAATATTAATAATAATATAGAGGATTTAACAAAACCTGGTAATAAAAAATATCTAGGATCTAGACATCCTATTTCTATAATAAAAAATAGAATTATAAATATTTTTAATAAAATAGGATTTAAAATTTGTGAAGGCCCAGAAATAGAAGATGATTGGTATAATTTTACAGCATTAAATTTTCCATATAATCATCCTGCTAGAGAAATGCAAGATACTTTTTTTATTAAAAAAAGTTCTAAATTATTAAGAACACATACATCTTCAGTCCAGATAAGGTATCTGGAAAAAAATAAACCTCCTATAAGAATAATTTCACCAGGTAGGGTGTATAGAAATGAAAATATTTCTTCATATTCTCATTGTATGTTTCATCAAATCGAAGGATTATATTTAGATAAAAAAGTCTCATTTAAAGATTTAAAAAATACTATTAATTTTTTTATTAAAAATTTTTTTGGTAAATCTATAACTAGATTAAGACCATCTTATTTTCCATTTACAGAACCAAGTGCAGAATTAGATATATTATGGAATAATAAATGGCTTGAAATCATTGGATGTGGGATGGTAGATCCTATAGTTTTAAAAAATGTTAATATAGATCCTGATCTATATTCAGGTTTTGCTTTTGGTATGGGAATAGAACGTATTTCATTAATGATTTATCATCTAAATGATATTAGATTTTTTTTTGAAAATGATTTAAGATTTTTAGAACAATTTAAAAAAGAATTTTAATATAAACTTCTTTGTCTAATTGCTTCATATAAAATTGCCCCACAAGCTACTGAAACATTTAAAGATGATAAAGAATTTTTTAATAAAGGTAATTTAACGGTATTATTACAAATTGATAAATAATTTTTTGATATTCCCTTTTCTTCATTTCCTAATATAAAAGCTGTAGGATTTCTATAATTAATATTATAGCATATATAATTTGTTTTTTCTGTGACAGCTATAACTTGTATTCCAGAATTTTTTAAAAATTTAATAATTTTAATTATATTATTTTCTTTACAGATTGGTACTTTAAAAAGCCCACCTGATGATGTTTTTATAGAATCACTATTTACTATATTGTAATTATGAATAATAATAGCATCTACACCAGTACAAGCTGAAGTTCTAACAATAGAACCAAAATTTCTAACATCTGTTATACTATCTAAAATTAATAACAATGGTATTTTTCCAGAAAAAAAAATATTAGGTATAATATTTTCTATTTTAGAGAATTTTATAGGATTAATAAAGGCAAATACTCCTTGATGATTTTTTTTAATGAATTTTTTAAAATTTATTTTTTCAATAATTTTAATTTTTTTTTTTTTAGAAAATTCTATTATTTTTTTTAATTTATAATTATTATTATAAATATTTTTTATTATAAATATTTTATAAATTTTTTTTTTATATTTTATTGCTTCATATAAAGGGTTTATACCATAAATAATAAGTATTTTTTTATTCAAAATAAAGTTAAATATTTTTCCACATCTATTGCGGCCATACATCCTGTACCAGCTGATGTAATAGCTTGCCTATATATTGGATCTTGAACATCTCCTGCTGCAAATACTCCAGGTATATTGGTTTTAGTAGATCCTTTTTTTGTTATTATATAACCATTATAATCTAAATATAATTTTTTTTTTACTAAATTAGTATTAGGTTTATTACCTATAGCTAAAAAAATAGCTTTTACATTTATTTTTTTTTCTTCATTAGAAAGATTATTTTTACATAATAAATATTCTAGGGTTTTTAACCCTATTATTTTTTTAACTTCATTATTAAATAATAATTTAATATTATTAATCTGTAAAATTTTATTTTCTAATATTTTAGAAGCTTTAATTTTATTTTTTCTAATTATAATATATATTTTATTACATATTTTTGATAAATAAATAGCTTCTTCAAGAGCTTTATCCCCCCCTCCAATAATAGCCACATTGGTTTTTTTATAAAAAAATCCATCACATGTTGCACATGTAGATATTCCATGTCCTATCAATGATTTCTCATTATCTATATCTAGATATTTAGGAGATGCTCCTGTTGCTATAATTATAGTTTTAGTTTTGAATTTTTCATTATTATCTAATATTATTTCATGTGTTTTTTTTTTATAAAAATTTATATCTTTTACAGAATTAAATTTTATTTTTGAGCCAAATCTTTCAGCTTGTTTTTGTAATTTTTTCATTAAAATATAACCTTTTATTCCTTTAGGAAATCCAGGATAATTTTCTATTTCATTAGTTTCTATAAGTTGCCCACCAGGTTTATTACCTGTATATAAAATATGATTTAAATCTGCACGAGCTATATAAATAGCAGAAGAATATCCAGCAGGTCCTGATCCTATAATAATGCAATCATAGATTTTATCCATATTTATTAATTATTAAATATTTTAGACAAAAGTTCTTTTATAAGATATTCATTTTTTAATGAAGAATTTTTTATTTTAGTGTCTGATTCTCTTATATATGAAATAATATTTTTTATTTTATTTAATGGATAAATTTTTATTGCTTTAAAATATATATTTTTTTTTTTAATAAAATTAAAATTATTTAATTTTAATAAATTAAATTTAATTATTTTAATAAAAAAAATATATATTCTATTTAATACAATACTAATTGTTACATTTTTTAAATTAAAAATTGTTTTATAAGATTTAAATAAATCTTTTTTTACTATATATAATTCTAATTTAGAATATTTATTATTATCTTTTAATAAATTTTTTTTTATAAATTTTTTATCTATTTTTTTTTTATCATTTAATAATATTAAAATTTTTTTTATTTCATTATTTATTTTATATAAATTTTTACCTATATATTTTATTATAAGGTTAATAGCATTATTAGTAATAATAAATCCTATTTTTTCAATTTCATATTGAATAAAATAAAAAATTTCTATTTTTTTTAATTTTACACTATTATAGATAGTTCCAATATTTTTAATTTTATTATATAATTTTGTGTTCTTATCAAGAATTTTATCATTATAACAAATAATTAAAATAGTATTACTATTAATTATTAATTTATATAAATTTTCAATATTGTATGCTAAATATTGTGCTTCTTTTACAATTATCAAATTGTATAAATTTTCTATATGTATAGGAATTTGTTTTACAACAAAAATAAGATTTTTAAGATCTATATCATATCCATATATGATTTTTTTATTAAAAATTTTTTTTTTAAAAAAAAAATTCAATTGAATTAGATAAATTTTCTATTAAATATCTTTCTTCTCCCATAAAAAAATAAATAGGTTTTATTTTTTTATTCTTCAAATCTTGAAGTATTTTTTTTTTATATGTTAAGAACATTTTTTTAAATGAAATATAATTTTTATTATAAATATTATAATAATAATACATATATTTATTGTATTATTAGAAATAAATATTATATTTTTACTAAAGAAGAATTTATTAGACAAAATATATTATATCATTTAATTATAAATAAAGGATATGATATCTCTTCTATTTTTGTAGAGAAATATTTTATATTTAATAAGGTAAAAAAACGTATAGATATTATAGTTTATAATAAAAAAAAACCTTATATTCTTATTGAATGTAAATCTTCATGTATTTTTTCACAAAAAGTATTTGATCAAATCATTAAATATTTTTTTTTTCTTAAAAGTAATTATTTAATAATTACTAATTATATAAATTATTTAATATTTAAAATAGATAAAAAAAATAATAGAATTTTATTTTTTAATAAAATTCCAAATTTTAATTAATTTTTTTTTATAAAGTATTAATATATTCTATTAAATCTAGTAATTTATTAGAATAAGCAACTTCATTATCATACCATGATATTACTTTTAAAAAAGTAGAATTTAACATAATACTAGCGTTGGCATCAAATATTGAAGTTCTTTTATCTCCAATAAAATCTGTTGATACTACAGGATCTTCTATATATCCTAAAATATTTTTATATTCATTTTCTGAAGCTTGTTTAATAACAAATTTTACATCATCATAATTTGTTTTAGTTTTTAAACTAACTGTCAAATCTACTACTGAAACATTCACTGTAGGAACCCTAAAAGCAATTCCTGTTAACTTTCCATATAATTCCGGTATTACCTTGCCAACAGCAAGAGCTGCACCTGTATATGATGGAATAATATTTACTAGTGCAGAACGGCCACCTCTCCAATCCCTAATTGATGGAGAATCAACTACTTTCTGAGTTGCTGTAGCTGAATGAACAGTTGTCATTAATCCTTCTAAAATTCCAAATTTATCATTTAATATTTTAGCTATAGGAGCTAAACAATTAGTAGTACATGATGCATTAGATATTATATTTTGATTTTTTTTTAAACAAAAATGATTAACACCCATTACAAACATAGGAATATCGTCTTTTGGAGGTGCAGATAATATAACTTTTTTCGCACCTGATTTTAAATGATTAAATGCTTTTTCATATGTAAGAAAGGCTCCTGTTGATTCTACTATGTAATCTGCATTTATAATGCCCCAATCAATTTTATTGGGATTTCTTTCAGAAGTAATTCTAATTTTTTTATTATTAACTATAATATTATTATTACTTATTTTTATACTTTTTTTAAAAATTCCATGTGTTGAATCATATTTTAACATATAAGCTATATAATCAACATCTAAAATATCATTTATAGCTACTATTTCAATATTTTTTCTTTCTATAGAAGCGTTAAATAGTAATCTACCTATTCTTCCAAAACCATTTATACCAATTCTAATTTTAGACATAAATTTTTTAGTTAATTTGTTATTAACAAGCTATAATATCTGATATCTTAATAAGATCTATATCAATTTTTCTTTTTTTTTTTATAGCTTTTAAAAAGGGAGTAAATATTACTTTATTAGCTTTTATTCCTGTCATTACGTTTTTTTTACCTGAAATTAAAGCTTCAACAGAAGCTACTCCAAGACGGCTCGCAAGAACACGATCTGAACAAGTAGGATAACCTCCTCTTTGTATATGACCTAATATAGAAACACGTATATCATAATCAGGAAATTTTTTTTTTGTAGTTTTAGCTAAATCATAAACACCTCCTAATTTTTTTCCTTCAGAAACAATAATTATACTAGAATATTTACCTTTTTGTTTTACTTTTTCTATTGAATAAAAAAGTTTATCTAAATTATATTTTTTTTCTGGAATAAGTATATCTAAAGCTCCAGTAGCAATACCACTATTTAACGCTAAAAAACCGGAATCTTTTCCCATAACTTCTATAAAAAATAATCGATTATGAGATTTAGCTGTATCTCTAATTTTATCTATAGCTTCTATTGCTGTATTTAAGGCAGTATCATATCCAACAGTAAAATCAGTTCCATATATATCATTATCAATAGTACCTGGAATTCCTATTATAGGAATATTATATTCTTGACCAAAAATCATAGCTCCAGTAAATGATCCATCGCCACCAATTACTATTAGTCCTTCTAATCCATTTTTTTTATAATTTATATTTGCTTTTTTTCTACCAAATTTTGTTTTAAATTCCTCAGAACGAGCAGTTTTTAATAGAGTTCCCCCTCTATGAATTAGATTATTTACATCTGTAGGTACTACCTTTCTCATTTCATTATTAATTAAACCTTTATATCCTAATGATATACCAATACAATTCACACAATAATATGAAGCGGTTCTAACAACAGCACGAATTGCAGCATTCATACCAGGAGAATCTCCTCCTGAGGTCAAAATACCTATTTTACCTATATTCATTTAATGATTTACTTAAAAAAAAATTTATTAATTATAATTATATTAATATAACGTATAATTCATGTATTATAATTTTTTAAAAGAAATTATATATAATCCTATCAATTCTATATCGATAATTTTTAATTTAGTCTTAATAGATTGTCTATTATCTATAGATAATGCAGCCATATTAACAACTATTGTTAATAAACTTAATAAAGAAGATAGAGAAAAAACGTTAAAATATGGAATTTACGGAGCATATTTATTTAGATTTTTTTTTTTTATGTTTGCTTCTGTAATAATTAATATGTGGTATTTAAAATTAATTGGAGGAATATATTTAATATATTTAGGATATAATCATTTTATAGATAAAAAAAAACCTTTCTTTTTAAGAAAAAATATATTTATTTTAAATTTTATCCCTAAAATGTGGAGAACTATTTTTTATGTAGAAATAATAGATATTTTATTTTCAATAGATAACATTTTTGCAGGAATATCTTATTCTAATAATACATTATTAATGTTTTTAGGAATTTTTATAAGTTTATTTATAATAAGATTTAGTACAAAAAAAATTTTAAATTTAACAAAAAAATATTCTTCTTTAGAAAACTCTGCATTTATTATTCTAATTTTATTAGGATTTAAATTAATATTTTCTATATATGAAATATACTATCCAGATAATTATTTAACTACTTTTTTACAAAGTAAAATTGTAAAAATTTTATTTTCTTTAACTAATATTAGTATATTTATAATTCCAATATTATATTATAAATATATAAAAAAAAATTAAATTAATATATTTAATGGCTTTTGTAATAAGTTTTTTAAACTTTTTAAATAATCACTACCTACTGCACCATCTATAATTCTATGATCACATGTTAATGTGAATTTAGTAGTATTACCTATTACAATTTTATCATTATTTATAATAGGTTTTTTTTTTATACTTCCTACAGATAAAATACAAGAATTAGGTTGATTTATAATAGATGTAAATGAATCTATACCAAACATTCCAAGATTGGAAACAGTAAAAGTACTACCTTCTAAATCATTATATTGTAGTTTATTTTTTTTAGCTTTTATTACTTTTTCTTTTATATCAAAAGATATTTGTCTTAAAGATTTTTTATCTACATTATTAATTACAGGAACAATTAATCCATCTTCTAATGCTACTGCTATACCTATATTAATATTATTATGGTATAATATACTTTTTTCTGTCCAAGAAGAATTTATTTTAGTATTTTCTTTTATAGCTATAGCTGAAGCTTTCACAATTAAATCATTAAAAGATATTTTATTTAAATTTTTTTTTTCATTAAGAGAGTTTCTTAATTTAATTAAATTATCCATAATTATTTCTATAAATAAAGAATAATGAGGTGATTCAATTTTAGAATTAATTAATCTTTTACTAATTATTTTTCTCATATGAGAATGATCAACTTCATTATAATTTAATTTATTTTTTTTATAATATTTTTCTATATCTTTTTTTATAATACGTCCATTATTTCCAGTGCCTTTAATCTGATCTAATGAGATTCCTTTATCAAAAGCAATTTTTTTAGCTAAAGGAGAAACAAAAATTTTTTTTTCATTTCTTTCTTTTAGCAAAGAACTAATATCTTCATGTTCAGAACCTAAAATAGCTAATAAACTATTTACTGGGGCACTTTCTCCTTCTTTAATTCCAATATAAAGTAATGTCGAATTATATTCAGCTTCAAATTCCTGAATGGCTTTATCCGTTTCGATTTCAGCTAAAATATCTCCTTCTAAAATTTGATCACCTATATTTTTATGCCATTTGACAACAGTACCTTCTTCCATAGTATCGCTTAAACGAGGCATCAATATAACTTCTGCCATATTTTTTTAATTTTATTAATTAATTAATTTTTTTTATTATAAACTACACTATACATTTTTTTTACATTTGTATAATTTGACAATTCTGCAAATTGAACACATTCATCAATTTTTTGATTAATTTCATCTTTAAATGAATTTAATTTTTTTTCTGTAACTAATTTTTTTTCTAAAATATATTTCTTTATTAAAATAATAGGATCTCTATTTTTATATTCATTTACTTCTTTTTTACTCCTATATGATTCTGAATCTGACATAGAATGACCTCTATATCTATAAGTGCGAATATCTAAAAATGTAGGACCATTACCATTTCTAGCTCTTGAGATGGCATTATAAGCATGTTCATATATTTTTATAGGATTCATTCCATCTACACAAAAAGATGGCATTTTATATGAAAAACCTATTTTATAGATTTCTTTAATATTCGAACTTCTTTTTACGGAAGTGCCCATTGCATATTTATTATTTTCGCATATAAACACAACAGGTAATTTCCAAATCATGGCCATATTAAAAGTTTCATGAAGTGATCCTTGATTAACAGCTCCATCACCCATAATTGTTAATGTTACAGCATCACGAGAAAAATATTTATCAGCAAATGCAATTCCTGCTCCTAAAGGAATTTGTCCGCCAACAATTCCATGACCTCCATAAAAACGATATTTTTTACTAAAAATATGCATAGACCCCCCCATTCCATAAGAAGTTCCAGTATTTTTCCCCAATAATTCAGCCATAATATTTTTAGGGTCTACCCCCATAGCAAGAGGTAAAATATGACATCTATAAGCAGTAATCATTTGATCTTTATTAAGATCCATAGCATGAACAATACCTGCAGGTATAGCTTCTTGGCCATTGTATAAATGTAAAAATCCTCTTATTTTTTGTTTTAAGTATAAAGACCTACATTTATCTTCAAATTTTCTCCAAAATGACATATCTTTAAACCATTTTAAATATATATCATTATTAATTTTTTTCATTTATTTTAAATAAATATTTATAATATATATATTTATTTAAAAAAAAATTATATATATAATTTATAAAACTTTTTAAATAAAAAGTAGGCCTCGTAGCTTAATTGGATAGAGCATCTGACTACGGATCAGAAGGTTGGGGGTTCAACTCCCTTCGAGGTCACTTTTGTTTATATTATCATTCAAATTATTTTATGAATAAAAATTTTATAAAATTATCAGATCAAGAAATAATACGTAGAAAAAAACTTTATGAAATTATAAAATTGGGTATAAATCCTTATCCGTCTGAAGAATATTATGTAAATGCAACATCAATATATTTGATTAAATTTTATGAATATGGAAAAAATGTAATTATTTCTGGACGTATTATTAGAATGAGAATAATGGGAAAAGCCTCATTTATAGAAATGAAAGATAAACATGGAATAATACAGATTTATCTTAAAAGAGATAGTATAAAAAATTATGATTTTTTTTTTAAAAAACTTTTAGATATTGGAGATATTATAGGAATAAAAGGTTTTTTATTTAAAACTAAAAGTAATAAGACTACTGTACATGCTAAAAAAATAAAATTATTATCTAAATGTTTACGTGTTTTACCCCATGTTAAACAAGATGAAACTGGAAAAGTTCATGACTCTTTTTATGAGTCTGAACAACGTTATCGTATGAGATATTTAGATTTAATAGTTAATGATAAAACAAAATCTATATTTAGAAAGCGAACTAAAATAATACAATATATTCGTAATTTTTTAAATAAAAAAGGATATTTAGAAGTAGAAACTCCTATACTTCAATCAATCCCTGGAGGGGCTATCGCTCGTCCATTTATGACTCATCATAATGCACTAAATATACCATTATATTTACGTATTTCAAATGAATTATTTTTAAAAAAATTAATTGTAGGAGGATTAGAATCCGTTTATGAATTTTCTAGAAATTTTAGAAATGAAGGTATAGATAAAATACATAATACAGAATTTACTATTTTAGAATTATATGTATCTTATAAAGATTATTTTTGGATGATGATTTTTATAGAAAAAATGCTAGAATTTTTATGTGTAAAAATACATGATAAAAAATTTATAAAAATTGGATATAATATTATAAATTTTAATATTCCATTTAAAAAAATAACAATATTAGATTCAATTAAAGAAAATACTGGCTATGATTTATATGGAATGGATGAAAAAAATATAATTAAAATATGTAAAAAAATAAATGTAAAAATAGATAATAGTATGGGAAAAGGTAAAATTATTGATCTAATTTTTAGTGAAAAATGTGAAAAAAAATATATTAATCCTACATTTATTATGGATCATCCAATAGAAATGAGTCCTTTAACTCAAATACATAGAAGTAAAAAAGGATTAACTGAAAGGTTTGAATTGATAATTAATGGAAATGAAATAGCAAATTCATATTCTGAATTAAATAATCCTATTGATCAATTAAAAAGATTTAGAGAACAAATTAAACTCTATAATAAAGGAGATAATGAAGCTATGTTAATAGATTGTAATTTTATACGTTCTTTAGAATTTGGAATGCCCCCATGTGCAGGAATAGGAATTGGAATAGATAGGTTAATAATGTTATTAACAAATAACAAATGTATACAAGATGTTTTATTTTTTCCTCAAATGAAATAAAATTATATATTAATTAATAATTTATTAATGGCTTTATTAACAATTTCAAATTTAAATTGTTTTATTGAATTTTTCATTATATATGAAAGTTTTTTATTACATAAATTGCTTATACTTCCTTCATGAGAATGTTTTATCTCAGTAATTGGATAAAAACATCCTTTTTGGATATCTAATCCAATTTTTTTATATGCTTCTCTAAATGAGACACCTTTTTTAACTAAAGAATTAACAACTTCTACACTAAACAAATATTTATATTTTTTATCATTTAATATTTCTTTATTTATAATTAGTTTTTTAAACATAAATGTAGATATTAATATTATTGTTTTAATTTCATCAAATATTGGTAAAAAAATTTCTTTAATAGTTTGTAAATCTCTATGATATCCTGAAGATAAATTAGTTATTATAATTGATATTTGATTAGGTAAAGAAATAATTTTATTACATCTAGATCTTATTAATTCAAATACATCTGGATTTTTTTTGTGTGGCATTATGCTAGATCCTGTAGTTAAATTATCAGGTAATGAAAAAAAATTAAAATTCTGACTCATATATAAACATATATCTTGAGATATTTTACTCATAGTACTAGCTAATGATGAAATAGCTTGTGAAACTATACGTTCTGTTTTACCTCTACACATTTGTGCATATACTACATTATAATTTAAATCTTCAAAACCTAAAAGATCTGTTGTAAGTTTTCTATTTAATGAAAAAGATGATCCAAATCCAGCTGCTGAACCTAAAGGATTTTTATTAGAAATATTATAAGCGTTTTTTAAAAAACATATATCGTCTATAAGACTTTCTGCATAAGAGGCGAACCATAAACCAAATGAAGAAGGCATAGCTATTTGATAATGTGTATAACCAGGAATTAATATTTTTTTATAACGATTACTTAAATATATTAAGACATTAAATAATTTTTTAATTAAAAAAACTAATTCTTGTATTTCTTTACGAATAAATAATTTTATATCTAATAAAATTTGATCATTTCTAGATCTTCCACTATGGATTTTTTTACCGATTTCTCCTAAACGTTGAGTTAATATTAATTCTATTTGAGAATGTATATCTTCGACATTATCCTCTATTTTAAATTTTCCAGATATAATTGTATCATAAATAATATGTAATTCTTTAATTAAAGAATTTAATTCGTTAATGTTTAATAGACCTATTGTTTCTAACATTATTATATGTGCTAATGTCCCTATAACATCATGAGGTGCTAAAAATAAATCTAAATTTCTATCTTTTCCTACTGTAAATATTTCTATTTTTTTATTAATTTCAAAATTTTTTTGCCAGAGTTTCACAATATATATATTATAATAAAAAATAATTTATTTAAAAATAAATTACTAACAATATTAAAAATTATAATCTATAATAAAATGACTGATGTAATAAAATTATTATCAAAAAATGTATCAAATAAAATAGCATCTGGAGATGTAATACATAACCCATCATCAATATTAAAAGAAATTTTAGAAAATTCTATAGATGCTTATGCAAAAAATATAAAAATAATATTATTAAATGGAGGTAAAGATAGAATACATATTATAGATGATGGTATAGGAATGAGTAAAAATGATGCTATAAAAAGTTTTGAGAGATATTCTACGTCAAAAATAAATAAAGTAGAAGATCTTTTAAATCTTTCAACTAAAGGATTTAGAGGTGAAGCTTTATCTTATATTACTTCTGTTACCCAGATAGAAATTGATACAAGATATATAGAATCAGATATAGGAATAAGGCTTATTATAGAAAATGGAAAATTAAAATATAAACCATTACCAATTTCCATGGATAAAGGGTGTAGCATATGTATAAAGAATATATTTTATAATATTCCTGTTAAAAGGAAATTTTTAAAATCTTCTAATTTAGAATTAAAAAATATTATTAATGAATTTTATAAAATTGTATTAAGTCATAATGATATAAATTTTATTTTAAAAAATAATAAAAAAATTGTTTTTTTTTTAAAAAAATCTTCACATAAAAAACGTATAATAAAAATTTTTGGTAAAAAAATAAAAAAATATTTAATTAAAATAAAAAAAACGACTAACTTAGTTAAAATACAAGGTTACATAACAAATACTAAATATTTTAATTTAAAAAAACAATATATTTTTTTAAATAAACGATTTATAAAAAATAAAAATTTACATAATGCTATTATAAATTCTTATGAAGGTCTTACAAAAAAAAAATATAATCCTTCTTATTTTATTTTTTTAACGATGGATCCTAGTAAATTTAATATTAATATTAGTCCATACAAAACAAAAGTAAAATTTTATGATGAAATATATTTATGTAATAAAATTAGTACTCTTATTAAAGAATATTTAGGAATTAATAATATTAAAAAATTTTTTTTAAAAAAAAAAGATACTGATAAAAATTATATCTTTTTTTTTAATAAAAAATATAAAAATATAAAAGAATCTTTAAAAGAAAAAAAATTTAATTCTAATTTTTTTTTAGAAAACGTAAATAAATATTATTTATATAAATGGATTCAAATTTATAATAAATATCTATTAGGCTTTATTAAATTTGAACTCATATTAGTCAATCAAAATCGTGCTCATCAAAGAATTTTATATGATTTTTTTTATTATAAAAAATATAAAAAAAAAAAAAAAATTCGATTTCCAATCGAAATAAAAATTATTAATAAAAATTATTCTTCTATAAAAGAAATAATAAATAAATTAAATTATTTAGGATTTGAAATTAATCTTATTAAAGATATTATTTTAGTTAAATATATACCTCTAATGTTAGAGTCATATAATATATCTAATTTTATAAAAAGTATTATATCAAATTTTGATTTAAATCTTGAGATTTTTTATAAAAAAATATGTAAATATTTTTCTATTAAAAATGGAGTAAAAATTAATAATTTAAAAATTAAATATTTAATTAAAAATTTATTTAATTCTAACAATCCATATTATACACCTTTTGGAAAAAAAATTATATTTAATTTTACTAAAAATTAAATTTAAAATAATTTTATGTATAAAAAAAAATTTTTTATTAATGAACCAATACATGATTATAATAATGATATTATTTCTCGTTTAAAATTAAAAAGACTTTATGATGAAATGTTTAATTCTAAAATAGATATTCCTCAATATATTGGAAATGAAAAAATTTTTAGTGGAATAAAACATCCTATTTCTCCTCCACATGATAATAAAAAAATTATAGGATATTGGCATGAAGGATCAGAAAAAGATATTAATAATGCAATTAATTCATCTTTATCAGTCCATAAAAATTGGTCAAATTTATCTTGGGCAGATAGAGCTTCTATATTTTTAAAAGCTGCTGATTTAATTTCTGGTCCATATAGAATGAAAATTAATGCAGCTACAATGATTGGTCAATCGAAAAATATTTTTCAATCTGAAATAGATGCCGCTTGTGAATTAATAGATCTTTTAAAATTTCATATAGAATATGCATATATAATATATAATAAGAAATATTTATATAGTAGAGGAGTTTTTAATAGTTTATATTATCGTCCTTTAAAAGGATTTGTAGTTGCAATAACACCATTTAATTTTACTTCTATATCTGGATATTTACCAGCTTGTATGGCCCTTATGGGAAATGTTGTATTATGGAAACCATCTAATAAACAATTATATTCTGCAAATGTTTTAATGGAAATATTTAAAAAATCTGGATTGCCTGATGGTGTAATTAATATGTTATTAACAAATGTAAAAACTACATCAAATGTTATATTAAAACATAAAAATTTTGCAGGAATAAATTTTACAGGCTCTACAGAAGTCTTTAAAAAAATATTTAAAAATATAAGTAAAAAAATAGATTTATATAGATATTCTCCACGTATTGTAGGAGAAACAGGAGGAAAAAATTTTATATGGGTACATCCTAATTCTAATTCAAAAGAAGTATCTATAGCACTTTCATATGGAGCTTTTGAATATCAAGGACAAAAATTGTCTGCTGTGTCTAGAGCTTATATACCAAAATCTTTATGGAAAGAAAATATAAAAAAATTATTAATAAATAATATTCATTCTATGAAACTAGGAAGTCCTAGGAATTTTTCAAATTTTATTACATCTGTAATTGATGAAATTAGTTTTAATAAAATTAAAGGATATATATATAGAGCTAAGAATGATAATAATTGTAATATTATTATTGGTGGAAAATGTGATAGTTCAAAAGGTTATTTTATTACTCCAACAGTAATAGAAACTAATAATCCATATTATGAAAGTATGATAGATGAAATATTTGGCCCAGTCTTAACAGTTTATATATATGAAGATTCTAATTGGGAAAAAACTATTTATTTAGTGAATAAAACAAATTTTTTTTTTACAGGATATATATTTTGTAATGATAGATACATAATATCTTCTATTACTAATAAATTTAATGCTGAAAATATTTATATAAATTATAAACCTACTATCCCCCAACATTTTGAGGGAGGTTTATATTCTTATATGAATTTACTTAAATGGGTTTATCCAAGAATAATAAAAGAAAATTTTTTATAAAGAAGTAGACTTTTTTATCGCGTTTATTATTAAATAATGAGGAAAGTCCGGACACATTAGGGGAACACATCGGGTAATTCCCGGCCATCGTGAGATTAGGAATAGTGCAACAGAAATAAAGTACAGTTAGGCTGTAGTGAAATATTGTAAACTCTGTGTTGTGAAATGCAATGTATACCGGATACTTTTTAAAAAAAGTGTAGTATTCCCTTTAACTATTAATTCGGGGGGTGGGCAGATAGAGTAAAAAGGTAACTTTTTTCCCAGATAAATGATAAATACAGAATCCGGCTTATAAGTTTACTTTATTATAGTTTTTTTTCTGCTATTCTTAATATAGCACTTCTTGATCTATTATTTTTTTTAATTTCTTCTTTAGAAGAAAAAATTATTTTAGGTTTTAAAAGAATTAAAGGTGATATATTATTACCATATCCATCATATGAAACAACTCCATTAAAATTTCCAGTTTTTAAAAATTTTTTAACAATTCTATCTTCTATAGAATTATAAGATATAACAGCAATTCTACCTCCAGGTTTTAATATAGATAAAGAATTATTTAATAAATATTTTAATGCATTGATTTCATTATTTACTTCTATTCGTAAAGATTGAAAGATCTTTGATAAAAATTTATTTTCTAGTTTTTTTTTAAAAAAAACTTTTAATATATTAATTAAATCAAATGTATATTTTATATATTTTTTTTTTCTTTGTTTTAGAATTAATTTTGCTAAAAATTTATAATTTTTTATATCTCCATATATTTTAAATATATTATATAATTCATTATATGAATAATTATTTATTATATATTTTGCATTAATTTTATTAAAAGTATCCATCCTCATATCTAAAATACTATTAGATCTAATTGAAAATCCTCTTTTTGGAGTATTTATTTGATGAGAAGAAATTCCTAAATCAGCTAATATACCAGAGACTTTATTAAGATTATATATTTTTAATATTTTTTTTATAAATATATAATTGGTTTTCACAAGATTAAATCTTGTATCAATTATATTATTTTTTTTTATAGAATATATATCTTGATCAAAAGCAATTAGCCTCCCTTTATTATTTAATTTTTTTAATAATGAAAAAGAATGTCCCCCCCCACCAAAAGTTGTATCTATATAAATTCCATCAATTTCTTTAACTAAGAGAGTCAAGGTCTCATCCAATAAAACAGGATTATGATATTCATACATTTTTTTATACATTTATATGTAAAATTTTTTTTAAAAAAATTTATGAAAATTATTTTTTTTAAATATCAAGCAACAGGAAATGATTTTATTATAATTAATAATATTGAAAAATCATTTTTTTTAAATAAAAAAATAATTAAAAATATGTGCAATAGAAATTTAGGAATTGGGGCTGATGGTCTAATTTTAATTGAAAAAAATAAAAAATATGATTTTTATATGAAATACTATAATTCTGATGGAAAAGAAGGAAGTATGTGTGGAAATGGAGGAAGATGTTCTGTTCATTTTGCAAAAAAAATAGGAATTATAAATAAGACTAATACATTATTTAAATCAATAGATGGATATCATTCTGCATCAATAAAAAAAAATATTGTTTCATTAAATATGAAAAATGTTGAACTTGTGAAAGTTTATCCAGAACATATATATCTAAATACAGGATCCCCACATCATATTCTTTTTAAAGATAAAATAAATAATATAAATGTATATAAGGAAGGTAAAAAAATTAGATTTAATAAAAAATATAGAAAAACAGGAGTAAATGTTAACTTTGTTAAAATTAAGAACAATATTTTATATGTTAGAACTTATGAACGTGGAGTAGAAAATGAAACTTTTTCCTGTGGAACAGGAGTTACAGCTTCTGCCATTGCAGCTTATCATATTAAAAAAATATTATATAATAAAATTATAGTAAAAACCCTAGGAGGTACTTTACAAGTTAAGTTTGAAAAATTACTTAAATATTATAAAAATATTTTTTTAAAGGGAGAAGTTCACTTTGTTTATAAAGGAATTATAAATATATAATACTATTTTTTTTTCTTACCTAAAGATTATTAAATACGATATAAAAGAATATAATTAGAAATTTATTTATTTTTGGATAATATCAACATTAGTCACAAATAAAGAATAAACTTTTACAACATATTATTATTTTTTATATTGATTATTATAATCAACTAATTCAATCATTGCAGTTTCTGAAGAATCACCTACACGAAATCCCGTTTTTATAATTCTTGTATAACCTCCAGGACGATTATATATTTTTGATGATATCTTATAAAAAAGTTCTAAAACAGATTGCTTATCATTCAAATATTTAAATATTCTTCGTCTAGAATGAATTGTATTTTTTTTACTTTTCGTAAGTAAAGGTTCAATATATTTTCTTAATGCTTTAGCTTTTGCTAAAGTAGTCATAATTCTCTTTCTCTTTATAAGAGAAGAAGCCATATTCGATAACATTGATTTACGATGTGAACTAATTACTCCTAAATTATTATTTTTTTTTCTATGTCTCATATTTAATTTAATTTATATATAGAAATATCCATGCCAGAATATATATTTAATTTTTTCATTCTTTTATCTAATTCAGATAAAGATTTTCTTCCAAAATTTTTTAATTTCAATAAATCCGATTTATTATATTTAACTAAATCTCCCCATGTAAAGATTTTAGCAGATTTTAAACAATTTAAAGTTCTTACAGATAAATAATCTATTTCTTCTTCTAATGAAGATTTTAAAAGTTTCCGCATTTTTAAAATTTTTTTATCATATTTATTTCTTTTCTTTGGTTTTTTATATTCTAATAATATTTTTTCATTTGACAGACATTGAAAATGTCTTATTAATAGATTAGAAGCTCTAGTTAATGCTTTTCGAGGATTTATAGACCCATCAGTTTTTATTTTTAAAATAAGACTTTCATAAAATGGATTTGTATTGATACTACAATTATCGATTTTATATTTAACTTTTTTTATAGGAGTAAATATAGTATCAATTGGAATTGTTCCTATTATATTAGGCATATCTTGATTTTTTTCTGAAGGAATATAACCTATCCCTCTTTTTATTACAAGAGTAATCTTTAAAGAAATTAATTTTTCTTTATTTAAAATAATTAAATAAGGATTTATAATTTCAAATAAATTAATAAATTCACCTAAATCACCAGCAGTTATTTCTTTTTTATTATTATTAATAATAATATTAAATTCTGCTGATTCGAAATCTTCATCTTCTATTTTTTTTTTAAAACGTATCTTTTTAAGATTTAAAATAATCTCGGTCATATCTTCTATTACCCCTTTTATTGTCGAATATTCATTATTTACTCCTTCAATTTTAACTGATGATATAGCATATCCTTCTAAAGAAGATAAAAGTACTCTTCTAAGTGAATTTCCAATTGTTAACCCCCATCCAGGATATAATGGTTCTATTTTAAAAGACCCTTCTTCAGGAGTTAATTTTAATATTATTAAATTTTTATTTTTTGTAAAACTTGAAAAAAACATATATAATTAATTTTATTTAGAATATAATTCTACTATTAAGTTTTCATTAATCTTTTCAGGAATTTGTTTTCTTTTTGGAATTGATTTAAAGATACCTATCATTTTCTTATTATCCCAACTTAACCATTTTTTTAGAGAGCCTAATAATCTATTAGAATCATAGATAATGGCTTTATGTTTTTTAGATTTTTCTTTTAAAGAAATCTTATCTCCTGGTTTTAAATTATAAGAAGGAATATTTACAATTTTTCCATTAACAGTAATATGACGATGTGATACTAATTGTCTTGCTTCAGGTCTAGAATGTGATAATTTTAATCTATAAACAATATTATCTAATCTAGATTCACATAATTGTAAAAGTATTTCACCTTTAATTCCTTTTTTTTTTGAAGCTTTATAAAACATTTTTCTAAATTGTCTTTCTAAAATTCCATAAGTATATTTAACTTTTTGTTTTTCTAATAATTGAATAGAATAAAATGATTTTTTTATATTTCTACGACTATTATTTCCATGTTGACCAGGTGGATATTTTTTTTTTTCAAAACTTTTATTGTAATTACCATATATTAATTCTCCAAATTTACGGGAAATTTTAGTTTTTGGTCCTATATATTTTGCCATTTATTATTTTGTTTAAATTCTTCTTTTTTTAGGAGGTCTACACCCATTATGAGGAATAGGGGTAATATCTTTTATTACTAATATATTAAAATTTTTATTTACTAATGCACGAATAGCCGCATCTCTTCCAGCACCTGGCCCCTTTATTATTACCTCTAATTTTTTTATTCCAGCATTAAATCCTTTTTCAGCAACATCTTCTGCAGCTACTTGAGCAGCATATGGGGTATTTTTTTTAGAACCTTTAAATCCCATTTTTCCTGCTGAAGACCAGGCAATAACATCTCCTTTTTTATTTGTTAATGTTATTATAATATTATTAAATGTTGATTTTATATGAACTTCTCCTATAACTGAATTTTTTTTTTTATCCATTTTTTTTAAATTAATTATGATTTAATTTTTTTTTTTTTATTTGCAACTGTTTTTTTTTTACCTTTCCTTGTTCTACAATTATTTTTAGTTTTTTGACCTCTAACAGGTAATCCTATTCTATGACGTATTCCTCTATAACATCCAATTTCAATCATTCTTTTTATATCTAATTGTATTTCAAACTTTAATTCTCCTTCTATTTTTAGATTAGAAGATATATATTTTCTTATTTTATTTAGATTATCATCTGACCAGTTTGAAACTTTCAAATTTTCATCAATACCTGTATTTTTAAATATTTTTTTAGATGTACTAAGACCTATTCCAAATATATAAGTAAGAGCTATTAATCCTCTTTTATTATTTGGAATATCTATTCCTGAAATTATAGCCATTAACCTTGTTTTTGTTTAAATTTAGGATTTAATTTATTAATAATTCTTAAACGACCTTTACGCTTAACAAATTTACAATTTTCACTTCTTTTTTTTATAGATGTTACCTTTTTCATAAAATTAATATTTAAATTATAATATAAATATATATAATTATTTAAATTATAAAATTTTAATATCTATATATTATTCTAGCTTTACTTAAATCGTAAGAAGACATTTGTAAACGAACTTTATCACCTTGTAAAATTTTAATATAATTCATTCGCATTTTACCTGTAATATGACAAGTTACAATACATTTATTTTCTAATTCTACTTTAAACATTGCATTAGGTAATGCATTTAAAACTATTCCATCTACTTCAATCTGTTGTTCTTTGGCCATAATTTTTAATTAATTAAAATTTATTATAATTTAATAAATTACTATTTACAGTTTTTTTTATTTCTAATAAGACTCCTACTAGAATTATTAATGAAGTTCCCCCAAAAAATAAAGAAAAATTTTTATCTCCTCCTAGAGATAGAAATATTGACGGTAATATAGCTATTATAGCTAATAATATTGATCCTAAAAAAGATATTTGTAATAAAATTTTTTTTAAATAAATATAAGTTTCTTTTCCTGGTTTTATAGATGGAATATAAACTCCATTGAGTTTTAAATCATCTGAAATTTTATTAACAGGAATAGATAAAAATGTATAAAAATACGTAATAATTATTATTAATATACTATATAATAAATTATACCATAACCCATATATATTTTTAATTTTATCAATTACAACACTTTTAATATTAATATTATTTAATAATAATATTATTATAAATAAAATTCCTTGTGAAAATATTATAGGCATAACTCCTGAATAAACGACTTTTAAAGGAATATATTGAATATCATCTTTTAAAGAAAGTTCTTCTATATTTTTTTCTTTAAAAGAAAAATTATTTATATAATGTATATATATTTTTTTAACAAAATTAATTATAATTATAGAAAAACCAATAATTAAACCCCAAATAAAAAATTCAAATAATAATATTAAACTACCTGAAAAATAATTATATTTTAGACGATTTAATATTTCACATATCAGAGAATTTATAAAACGAGATAATATTCCACTTATTATTATTAATGAATTTCCATTTCCTATTCCTTTTTTATTAATTTGTTTTCCTAACCACATTGTAAAAAATGTTCCTGTAGTTAGACATATTATTGATGTAATCAAAAATAAATTTTTTCCATAAATTGAAATAAAATTCAAATAATCTGGCTTGTCTTTAAGATTATTTTCAATAAGTATTAAAATATATAAAGGTGCTTGTATTAAGGATATTATTATAGTTACTATACTAGTAATAGTATTTAATTTTTTTTTACCTATTTCCCCATCTTGTTGAATTTTATAAAAAAAAGGAAAAATATAACACATTAATTGTGTAAATATTGAGGCTGATATATAAGGCGTTATTCCTAAAGCAAAAATAGATGCTCTATTACATGCACCTCCTGTTAAAGAAGTTAACATATTAATGAATACTTTATAACTATTATTTGTTTTTAATAAAACATCATTTTTATAAATTTTATTTATAAAAGGTAAAGTAATAAAAGATCCCAAACGATATATTAATATAATTAATAATGTATTATATATTTTTTTTTTTTTTAATCTTCTAAAAAAAAATTTCATAATTATGATAATATTATTTTTCCACCCATCTTTTTAATTTCATCATATGCTGTTTTACTAAATTTATTAGCAGTAATATCTATTTTAGATTTTAATTTTCCTCTACCTAAAATTTTTAATAATTTTTTTTTATTTAAAATTCCTTTTTTTAATAAAATTTCTTTATTTACTATTTTAGTAATAGTTCCAATCTTTATTAAATATTGTAATGTATCTAAATTTAATAAAAAATATTTTGTTTTATTTTTTTTTTTAAATCCAAATTTGGGTATTCTTCTTTGTAAAGGCATTTGACCACCTTCAAAACCTATTTTTTTGAAATTTCCTGAACGAGCTTTTGCTCCTTTATGTCCTTTAGTACATGTTCCCCCCTTTCCAGATCCTTGACCTCTACCTAATCTTTTGTTTTTTTTTACAGAACCATATTTAGGATTTAAATTATTTAATATCATTTATTTAAATTTATTTTTATTAATAATAAATGTTATATACTGTAACAAATTTTATCCTTTTAATATTTTTTTTATAGATATTCCTCTTTCTAGAGCTATAGTATTGACAGTTCTTATTTTAGATAAAGCTAAAATTGTAGCTTTTATACAATTATGTTTATTAGAAGATCCTTTTGATTTAGATAATACATTTTTTAAGCCAACAGCTTCTAAAACAGATCTTACCGCACCACCAGCAATTATCCCAGTTCCTTCTGAGGCCGGACAAATAAACACACGAGCCCCCCCATGTTTGGCTTCTTGTTCATGAGGTATTGTACCTCCTTTAATAATATTTATTTTTAATAATTTTTTTTTTGCTTTTTCACCTGCTTTATATATTGCATCTGGTGCTTCTTTTGCTTTTCCAAAACCATAACCTACAACTCCATTTCTATCTCCTTTTATTACTAAAGCTGTAAAACTAAAATATCTTCTACCTTTAGTTACTTTACAAACTCTATTAATCATAACTAATTTTTCTTTTAATTCTAAAGTTTTTATTTTTTTTTTTTTTTTTTTCATAACAATTAAAATTGTAATCCTACATTTCTTAAGCCTTCGGCTAAAGCTTTTACTCTTCCATGATAGATATATCCATTTCTATCAAATACTATTTTAGTAATTCCATAAGAATTTACTATATTTCCTAATATTTGACCTATAATAAAAGATTTTTTTTCTTTTTTTAATTTATATCTTATTTCTTTTGAAGATGTATAAATTAAAGTATGCCCTTTATAATCATCTATAACTTGAGCATATATATGCTTATTACTTAGAAATATTGATATTCTAGGTTTTTCTAAAAAACCAAATATTTTATTTATAATTTTATCTTTTCTTCTTTTTTTATTCATAATAATTAATTTATTTCGCTGATTTGCCTATTTTGTTTCTAACATATTCATTTATATAACGAATTCCCTTTCCTTTATAGGGTTCAGGTTTTCTTAAAGACCTTATTTTTGCGGCAACTATTCCTAATAATTGTTTATCATAAGATTTTAAAATTATCTTAGGATTTTTATTTTTTTCCATTTTTACTTCTAAAATTATTTCTTTAGGTAATTTTATTATTATATTATGAGAATATCCTATATTTAAATCTAAAATTTGTCCATTTTTATTGGCTTTAAATCCTATACCTATTAATTCTAATTTTTTTTTAAATCCATTTAATACACCTTTTATCATATTAAAAATCAACATACGATATAATCCATGTAAAGCTCTATTTTTTTTATCATTATATTTTAGTTTTAAAATAATATAATTAGTATTAATTTTAATATTAATATCACCTATAATTTTTTGACTTAATTCTCCTAAAGGTCCATTTATATAAATAATTTTTTTTTTTTTTTTTACAAAAACATTATTAGGTATTAACACAGGTATATTACCAATTCTAGACATAGATAATTAATATTTTAATAAATATAACATATTATTTCTCCTCCAATTTTTTTTTCCCGTGCTTTTTTATCAGTCATAACACCTTTAGAAGTCGATATAATTGCAATTCCTAATCCATTAAGTACACGAGGTATATTTTTAGAATTACAATATTTTCTTAAACTAGGTTTACTAATTCTTTTTATACATTTTATTACAGATATACCTGTATATTTATTATATTTCATAGCTACTTTTATAATTAATTTAAATTTATTTATTTTTATTATTTTATAACTTGATATAAAACCTTGATTATATAAAATATTAATTATGTCTTTTTTTAAATTTGAAAATGGAATTTCAATTATCAAATTTTTTGATAAATATCCGTTTCTAATTCTAGTTAAACAATCAGCTATTTTATCTGTAATCATAATATTATTATTTAGTTACCAACTGGCTTTAACAACACCTGGGATAAACCCTTGAGATGCTAAACGTCTAAATTCAATACGGGATATTCCAAATTTTCTCATATACCCTTTTGATCTTCCAGTTAAAGAACATAAATTATGTAAACGTACTGGAGAAGAATTTCTGGGTAATTTTTGTAAACCTTCATAATCTTTATTGAATTTTAATAATTCACGTTTTTTTAAATATTTTAATACCATTATTTTTCGTTTTTTTTGTCTTGCTTTTATAGATTCTTTCGACATATTTTTATTTTTTAAAAGGTAATCCGAATAAATGTAATAAATATTTAGCTTCTTTATCATTTTTAGATGAAGTAACAAATGTTATATTCATGCCAATATTGGTTTTTATATAATTAAAACTTATTTCTGGAAATATCATTTGTTCCAAAATTCCTAAATTATAATTTCCTTTTCCATCAAAACTCTTTTTATTTACTCCTTTAAAATCACGAACTCTAGGTAGAGCTATGTTAATTAATCTATCTAAAAATTCATACATAATATTTCTTCTTAAAGTTACTTTAATACTTATAGGAGTTCCTTTTCTTAATTTAAAACCAGATTCATCACGTTTGGATAAACAATAAATAGCATTTTGACCTGTAATTGCTTTAATATTATTTAGAGCATTAGCTCTAGTTTTTTTATCAAAAACAGATATATTAATTCCTTGATTTAATACTATTTTAGTAAGTTTTGGAACTTGCATTACACATTTATAATTAAATTTTTTTATTAATTCATTAATTATTTTTGTTTTATACAAAAATTTAGGTCTTGGACAATAAGTCATTGGTTTTTTAGTTTATTTTTATTTAATAAATAAAGATTAGATATATGAATAGGGGCTTCTTTTTCAATAATTTTACCTTTACTTATTATATTTATTGGTTTAACATGTTTTTTTATAAAATTTATATTATTTACAATTGCTTTATTTAATTTAGGAATTATTTTTTTTATAATTCCTTTTTTTGTTTTATTTTCACCTGTTAAAATCATAACATAATCACCTTTTTTTATTTTTATTTTCATAATACTTCTGTAGCTAATGATATAATTTTAGTATATTCTTTATCTCTTAATTCTCTAGAAACTGGTCCAAAAATACGTGTACCTTTAATTTCTCCTGTATTAGTTAATAATACACAAGCATTATCATCAAAACTAATATAAGATCCATCTTTACGTCTTATTTTATTTCTTGTTCTTACGACAACAGCTTTATATACTTGCCCTTTTTTTACACTAGATCCTGCTATTGCTTCTTTTATAGAAACTATTATTTTATCCCCTATATAAGCATATTTTTTTTTTGTTCCTCCTAGAACTCTTATTAATAAAACTTTTTTAGCTCCAGAATTATCTGCTACTTTAATTATTGATTCTTGTTGTAACATTTAACATTATATTTTATTAATAATTAGACTTTTTTATGATTTTTAATAATCTCCAACATTTTTTTTTACTTAAAGGTCTAGTTTCAATAATTTTAACTAAATCACCTTTATTTGAAATATTATGTTCATCATGAACATAATATTTTTTTGTATTTAAAATACATTTTTTATAATAAGGATGTTTTCTTTTATTAATTTCAGATATAATTATTGTTTTTTTCATTTTATTACTTATAACAAATCCTATTTTTTTTTTACTATTTTTCGATATTTGCATATATTTTATATATTTAAATTATATGAAATTATAAATTTTGTTTTTACTGGTAATTTTTGAGAAGCTAATCTCAGCGCTTCTTTACCTAAAAGAAGATCTACTCCATCTACTTCAATTAAAATTCTTCCTGGTTTTATTACTGAAACCCAATGATCTTTTACTCCTTTTCCTTTTCCCATCCGAACTTCTTGAGGTTTTTTAGTAACAGGTTTATCAGGAAAAATATTTAACCATAATTGACCTTGTCTTTTCATATAACGTGTTGCAGCAACACGAGCAGATTCTATTTGTCTATCTGTAATCCATCCTGGTTCTAATGATTTAATACCATATTTTCCAAAAAATAGTCTTGTTCCTCTTGTTGCATTCCCTTTTATCCTACCTTTATGATGTTTATCATATTTAGTTTTTTTAGGCTGTAACATAATTATTTTTTTTTATTAACTTTTTTGTATTTAAATATATTATATATTTTTTTTTTACCGTAAATTTCACCTTTCATAATCCATACTTTTATACCTATTAATCCATAATCTGTATGAGATTCTGTCATATAATAATCTATATCTGCTCTAAAAGTTGATAAAGGAATTCGACCTTCTTTATAAGTTTCGGTTCTAGCCATTTCTGCTCCATTAAGACGTCCTGATATTTTTATTTTTATACCTTCTGCATTAAGACGCAAAGCAGAAGATATGCATCTTTTAATTGATTTTTTATAAGAACTTTTACTTTCTAATTTACGAGCTATACTTTTAGAAACTAATACAGCATCTAATTCTGGTTTTTTTATTTCAAATATATTTAGTTTAATTTCTTTATAAGTAAAATGCTCTATTTCTTTTTTTCTTTTTTCTATTTCATCTCCTCCTTTCCCTATTATAATTGCTGGACGGGAAGTAGATATCGTAATCTTTATCCTATTTAAGGTCCTTTCAATATATATTCTAGATATATAAATTTTAGGGAAACTATTTTCT
The DNA here is from genome assembly GCF_000829155.1 of Candidatus Karelsulcia muelleri PSPU. Lineage (GTDB taxonomy): Bacteria > Bacteroidota > Bacteroidia > Flavobacteriales > Blattabacteriaceae > Karelsulcia > Karelsulcia muelleri_A. Next base: position 252,438 of record NZ_AP013293.1, on the reverse strand, counting down.
ATATATTTTCTTATTTGAAAATCTTCTTTTATTCTATCTGGATAATTACTACACCATATTGATTGCCATCCTACAATTAATCCTAATCTATTAGATAATGTGTTTACTTTATGCCCCATAATTCATTATTTACTAATTATAGTAATATATAAATTACTATATTTTTTTCTTACCTTATTTCCTCTGCCTTGAGGAGCAGGACGTATTTTTTTTAATTGATATCCTTGATTTACTAAAATTTTTTCTATATAAAAATTATATTTATTTATATCTTTTTTTAAATTTTGAATTTTACAATTCGAAATTGCTGATAATAATAATTTTTTTATTATAATTGCTCCTTTATTCTTTATATTGTTAAGTTTATATAGAGAATATTCTACTTTTTTATTCCGAATTATATTAGCTACTAAACGTAGTTTACGAGGAGAACAAGAAATATTTTTCATATTAGCTACTGATTTAGTAAAATATATATATTTTTTTTTTATTAATTTCATTATTTTTTTATTTTATTTTTAGATCCTGAATGTCCTCTAAAAATTCTAGTAGGAGCAAATTCTCCTAATTTATGACCTACCATATTTTCAGAAATATATACTGTAATAAAAATTTTACCATTATAAATGGCTATTGTATTTCCAATAAATTCAGGGGTAATAGTAGAAGATCTTGACCAAGTTTTTATTATTTTTTTTTTATTTAAATTAAAATTATTTATTTTTATTTTTTTTTTTAATTTATAATCAACATATGGACCTTTTTTTAATGAACGCGGCATAATAATTTTATTTTTTATATTCTATAATATATTTATTTGATCTGTTTTTTTTATCACGTGTTTTAAATCCATTAGAAGGAATGCAATTTCTATTTCTAGGATGTCCTCCAGATGATTTTCCTTCTCCACCTCCCATAGGATGATCTACTGGATTCATAGCAACTCCTCTAGTTCTTGGTCTTATACCTAACCAACGTTTTCTTCCTGCTTTTCCATCAATTTCTAATTTATGATCAGAATTAGATATTGATCCTATTGTTGCCATACATGTTGATAATACCATTCGGTTTTCTCCAGAAGGTAATTTTATAGTTGAAAACTTTTCTGATTTTGCAATTAATTGGGCATATGAACCAGCACTACGTGCTAAAATAGCTCCTTTACCAGGAGTAAGTTCTACACAAGAAATTATAGTCCCTAAAGGGATATTCATAAGATACATAGCATTTCCTAATTCTAGAGTCGTATATTTATCTGATAAAACTTTTTGTCCTATCTTTAAACCATTAATTGATAATATATATCTTTTTTCTCCATCTATATAATAAATAAGAGAAATAAAACAGGATCTATTCGGGTCATATTCTATAGATTTTATAATAGCAGGTATACCAAATTTATTTCTTTTATAATCTATAATTCTATATTTTTTTTTATGCCCCCCCCCTAAATATCTTATTGTCATTTTTCCATAATTATTTCTACCTCCTGTTTTTTTTTTACCTCTAGAAAGAGTTTTTTCAGGAAAATTTCTTGTTATTTCTTTAAATGTATTTTTAATTTTAAATCTTTGACTAGGAGTTATCGGTTTATTTTTTTTTACTGACATATTTTTTATTTTTTTATATAAGATATTCTTTTTAATTTTATTATTACTTTTTTTAATCTTACTTTAAAGATACCTTTATTTTTTTTTTTATTTATTTTTTTTGAATAGTAAATAATAGTATTTATTTTATATAAAGTTACTTTATATCTTTTATATATATATTTACGAATTTCGTTTTTAGAAAAAAATATAGGTACTTTAAAAGTATAAAAAATGTCTTTTTTATTATTTATTATTGTTTTTAACATATTTACTTATTTATTTTTAAAATTTTTTTTATAGCACTTTCAAAAAAAATTAAATAATCTGCATTTGCTAAATTAAAACTATTCAATTCATTAATTGATAATATTTTAATTGATTTTAAATTTTTAGATGATAAAAAAAAATTTTTTTTTTTTTTATCATATATAATTAATATTTTTTTATGATTAATATTTAATTTTTTAATTAAATTAAATACTAATTTAGTTTTTATGATTTTAAAATCATAATCTTCTAAGATTTTTATTTTTTTTATTTTTAATTTAAAATTAATTATATCTTTTATTACTCTTCTTTTTAAATTTTTATTTAATTTAAAATTATAATTTCTTGGTTTAGGACCAAATATTCTTCCACCAGATCTAAATAGAGGATTCTTTATATCTCCTTTTCTAGCATTTCCACTACCTTTTTGACGTTGAATTTTTCTTGTACTTCCAGTAATTTCACTTCTTTCTTTAGATTTATTGGTGCCTTGTCTTTGTGAAAACAAAAATCTTTTTATTTCTAGATAAATAATATTATTATTTTCTTTTTTTAAAAGATTTTTTTTAAATTTTAAACATCTACCTGTTTTTATTCCATTATTATTAAATATAGTTAATTTCATTTTCTTATTATTAAATAAGAATTTTTATGACCAGGAACAGATCCTTTTACAATTAATAAATTCTTAATTAAATCTATTTTTAATATTTTTATTTTTTTTAGAGTTACCTTTTTATTTCCTAATCTTCCAGCCATTTTAGTCCCTTTAAATACTCTTGAAGGATCAGAACCAGCTCCTATAGATCCAGGAGCTCTAGACCTATTATGTTGACCATGAGATTTTTCTCCTACACCTGAAAATCCATGACGTTTAACAACACCTTGAAATCCCTTACCTTTAGATATACCTGTAATATTAACATATTCATTTTCATTAAATATATTTATTTTTATTAAATCTCCTGATTTTATTTTTTTTTTTATAGAAAATTCAAATATTTTTTTTTTAGGTGTAGATTTATTTTTTTTAAAAAAACCTAATAATGGTTTATTGGTATTTTTAATTTTTTTTTCATCAAAACCTAATTGACAAGAATCGTATCCATCTTTTTCTTTAGTTTTTATTTGTAAAACAATACATGGTCCAGCTTCTATTATAGTACATGGAATATTCCATCCTGATTCATCAAATAGACTAGTCATACCAATATTTTTTCCGATTATACCTGACACTGACATAAATAATTATATTTTTATTTCTATTTCAACTCCACTAGCTAATTCTAATTTCATTAATAGATTGACCGTATTAGGTCCAGCATTACATATTTCTAAAAATCTTATATGACTTGACAACTTAAATTGTTCACGAGATTTTTTATGAACATGAGGAGATCTTAAAACTGTATAAATTTTTGTTTGAGTTGGTAATGGAATTGGACCCTTTATTTCTGCACCTGTTGTCATTACATATTTTATTATTCTTTCAACAGATTTATCTAATAAAGAATGATCATATGATCTTAATTTTATTCTTATTTTTTTTTTTTTCATAAAATTTTATTTTTTTTTTAAAATTATTTTGTTATATATATTTGATGGAGCTGGTTTATAATTATAAAATTCCATTGTAGATGTAGCTCTTCCAGAAGATAATGTACGTAAAATAGTTACATATCCAAAAAGTTCTGATAAAGGAATAAGAGCTTTTATTATTTTTAAATTACTACGATTTTCTTCCATACCTTGGATTATACCTCTTCTTTTATTTATATCACCTACAATATTACCCATATTTTCTGTAGGAGTTAATACTTCTAATTTCATTATAGGTTCTAATATAATAGTATTTGTCTTTTTGGCTGCATTTTTAAAACCAATTTTACTAGCTAATTCAAAAGATAATTGATCAGAATCAACAGAATGATAGGAACCATCTATTAATATAACTTTTGCATTTTCTAATTCATATCCATATAAAGGACCCGTTTTAATAGCTTCTTTAAAGGCTTTTTCTATTGAAGGAATATACTCTTTAGGAATATTTCCTCCTTTTACTTTATTTATAAATTCCAGTCCTTTAGATCCTTTTTTTCCAGGTTCTAATATAAATAAAATATCAGCATATTTTCCTCGTCCTCCAGTTTGTTTTTTATATATTTCTCTATGTTCAATAGAATTTGTTAATGCTTCTTTATATTCTACTTGAGGATTACCTTTATTAACTTTTACTTTAAATTCCCTTTCCATTCTATCTATAATTATTTCTAAATGTAATTCTCCCATCCCTGAGATTATTGTTTGTCCAGTATATTTATCATTACGTACTATAAAAGTAGGATCTTCTTCTGATAATTTAGATAAAGCTAAGCTCATTTTATCTATATCAGATTTATATTTAGGTTCAATAGCTAATCCAATTACTGGATCAGGAAAATATATTTTTTCAAAAATTATTGGATAATTTTCATCACATAAAGTATCCCCAGTTTTTATATTTTTAAATCCTACTGCTGCTCCTATATCTCCAGCTTCAATAATATTAATAGGATTTTGTTTATTAGCATGCATTTGATATATTCTTGATATACGTTCTTTATTACCTGAACGAGAGTTAAGAATATATGTTCCAGACTTTAATTTTCCAGAATATACACGAAAAAAAGCTAAACGACCAACAAAAGAATCAGTAGCTATTTTAAAAGCTAAAGCAGAAAAAGGTTCATTAGAATTATGTTTTCTTATTTCTTTTTTTTCTGTTTTTGGATTTATTCCTTTTGTTTCTTTTATATCAATTGGAGATGGCAAATATCTACAAATAGTATCTAACATAACTTGAACTCCTTTATTTTTAAAAGAAGATCCACAAATAAGAGGAACTATATCAAGATTAATTGTAGATTTTTTTATAGATGATATTATTTCATTTTCTGATATTTCATTAGGGTTCTTAAAATATTTACTCATGATTTCATCATCATATTCAGATATAGTTTCTAAAAGAATATTTCTATATTTATTCGTTATTTTTATTAATTCTTCAGGAATAGAAGTTATATTATAGGATGTTCCATAATTTTTTTCATCCCAAATTATTGCTTTTTTCGAAATAATATCTACTACTCCTTTAAAATTATTTTCTATTCCAATAGGTATTTGTAAAATTAAACAATTAGCATTTAAATTTTTTTTTATTTGTTCACATACATTAAAAAAATCAGAACCTTGTCTATCCATTTTATTAACAAATCCTATTCTAGGAACTTTATATTTATCTGCTTGCCTCCAAACTGTTTCTGATTGTGGTTCTACACCATCTACTGCACTAAATAATGCTACCATTCCATCTAAAACTCTTAAAGATCTTTCTACTTCTACAGTAAAATCAACATGACCTGGTGTATCAATAATATTGATTTTATAAATTTTATTATTATATAACCATTCGCATTTTGTAGCAGCAGAAGTAATTGTTATACCTCTTTCTTGTTCTTGTTTCATCCAATCCATAGTAGCTGTTCCATCATGGACTTCTCCTATTTTATGATTTATTCCAGTATAAAATAAAATTCGCTCTGTCGTTGTAGTTTTACCTGCATCAATATGTGCAGCTATTCCTATATTTCTTGTATATTTTAAATTATTTTTCATATATTTTTTTTTTAAAATTTAAAATGAGAAAATGCTTTATTAGCTTCTGCCATTTTATGAATATTTTCACGTTTTTTAAAAGAAGCTCCTTCTTTTTTATAAGCAGATAAAATTTCTCCTGCTAATTTTTTAGACATTTTTTTTTCATTTCTTTCACGTGCACAATTAATCAATGATTTCATAGCTTTAGTTACTTTTACATAAGGTGGTATCTGTGTAGGAACTTGTATATTAGAACCTCCAATACGTCTACTTCTAACTTCTACATGAGGCATTACATTATCTAATGCTTCTTTCCATATTTTTAAACCAGATTTTTCTTTTTTATTATTTTTTTTTTCTATTTCATTTATACAATTATAAAAAATTGTATAAGCTCTAGTTTTTTTACCATTTTTCATTAAATGATTGACAAAACGCGTTACTAAAGGATCTTTAAATTTAGGATCAGGTTCGTAAATTTTTATTTTTGATTTTAATTTTCTCATTTATTTTTTTACTTTAGTCATTTTTGCTCCATATTTACTACGAGCTTTTTTTCTATCTTTAACACCTGCAGTATCTAAAGCACCACGTATTATATGATAACGAACACCTGGTAAATCTTTAACTCTTCCACCTCTTATTAAAACTAGAGAATGTTCTTGAAGATTATGTCCTTCTCCTGGAATATAAGCATTTACTTCCTTTCCATTTGTTAAACGAACACGAGCAACTTTTCTCATTGCAGAATTAGGTTTTTTAGGAGTTGTTGTATATACTCTAGTACAAACTCCTCTACGTTGAGGACAATTATTTAAAGCCATAGATTTACTTTTATTTTTTATTTTTTTTCTTACTTTTCTTACAAGTTGTTGTATAGTTGGCATAATTAAATTTTAAGTTATTAAATATATATATATATTTATTTTTATTAAAAAAAAAAAAATTATTTTTTTTTTTTATATTTTTTATAGAATTTATCTATTCTCCCAGTAGCATCTACATATTTAATTTGTCCTGTATAAAAAGGATGAGAAAAACTTGATATTTCCATTTTATATAATGTAAATTCTTTTCCATTTAAATTAATTTTTTCTTTTGTTAAAAGAGTTGATTTACAAAAAAAAGTATCATTACTTGTCATATCTTTAAATACAACAATTCTATAATTATTTGGATGAATTTTTTTTTTCATAATTTTTTTTTTAATTATTTTTAAATTAAAAATAATATTAATGATTAATATAAAACCATTTGAAAATTCTATAATTTGTAAAACAGATCAAATAGAAAAAATGTTTGATATTATATCATCTCAATATAATTTTATTAATTTAATTATATCATTAGGAAATGATATAAAATGGAGAAAAAAAATATCTGATATTATTTTTAATTATAAACCAAAAAATCTGTTAGATTTAGCAACCGGAACAGGAAATTTACCTATAATATTAGCAAATAAAATTAAAAATATTAATATTTTAGGAATAGACATTTCTAAAAATATGATTAAAATTGGTAAAAAAAAAATTAATTTTTTTTATAAAAATATTAAATTAATTAAAGCAGATTGTCAAAAAATTTTTTTTTTAAAAAAAAATAAATTTGATATTGTTACTATCGTCTTTGGAATTAGAAATTTTGAAAATATTAATAATGTTTTAAAAGAAATTTATAGGGTTTTAAAAAAAAAAGGAGTATTAATAATATTAGAATTTTCTATTTCTAATAATAATTTTAAATATATATATAATATTTATTCTAAATATATTTTATTAAATATAATTAATTTTTTTACTAAAAATTTTTTTGCTTATAAATATTTATTAAAATCTATTAATAAATTTTCACAATATGTCAATATTGAAATTTTATTAAAAAATTTTAATTTTAAAAATATTAATATTTTAAAATTAACTTATGGTATTGTATCAATTTATATTGCAAATAAATAATTTATTATTTTTATCAAAAATTATAATATGTATTTAAATTTTAAAAAAAAATTAAAAATAATTAAAAATTATGGTTCATCAGAATATGATACAGGAAACTGTATAGTACAAATTGCTTTGTTAACATATAAAATAAATAAGATAAGCAAACATTTAAAAAAACATAAACATGATTTTAATACAGAAAGATCTTTACTAAAAATAGTTAATAAAAGAAAAAAAATACTTAAATTTATAAAAAAAAAAAAAATAAAAATTTATAAAGATACTTTAAAACAATTTAAAATAAGAAAATAATTCAAACTGGAATATAAATGACACCAGAATTAATAAAAGAAAATCTTCTTTTAGAAGATGGACGTACTATAAGTATAGAAACTGGATCTTTAGCTTGTCAAGCTAATGGATCTGCTGTCGTTCGGATGGCAAATACTAGTTTAATAGCTACTGTAGTAGTATCAACAGAAGATAAAAAAGGTGTTAATTTTTTACCTTTAAATATAGATTATAGAGAAAAATATTCAGCTGGAGGAAAAATTCCAGGTGGATTTATAAAACGTGAAGGTAGACCTTCTGATGAAGAAATATTAACAATGAGATTAGTAGATCGTTTATTACGTCCACTTTTTCCAAAAATATTCTATAAGGAAATACAAATAATGATCTCTTTGTTATCATATGATATAAATGTATTACCTGATGGATTAGCTGGATTAGTAGCTTCTACTGCTGTATATCTATCAGGAATTCCTTTTAAAGGTCCTGTATCAGCAGTTCGTATAATACGAATTAAAAATTTATTTATTATTAATCCTGGTATTGAAGATGTAAAAAAATCAGATATAGATTTAATAGTAGGAGGTACTATTAATTCTATTTTAATGGTAGAAGGAGAGATGAAAGAAGTTTCTGAAAAAGAAATAATTAAAATTATTAAAATTGCACATTTTTATATTAAAAGACAAATTAAAGCTCAAATTAATTTATTAAAAAAAATAAAAAATAAATCTCTCTCTAAAATAAATTTTAATATTAAAAATAATAATTTTTTTTATTTAAAAGAAAAATTAAATTTTTTATTTTTTTATAAAATATATAATATTTATAAAAAATTTTATAAAAAAAAAATTCGTTTAAAAAAAATTAATAGATTATTAAATAATATAAAAAAATTATTTTTTAATGATAATATTTTAATTAATGAAAATGAAATAGATATTATTTTTTTTGAAATTAAAAAAAAAATAATAAGAGAAATTATTTGTAAAGAAAATCTTCGTTTAGATGGTAGATCATTAGATGATATTAGAAATATTTCTAGTCAAGTAGATTGTTTACCTGGTGTCCACGGATCTGCAATTTTCTCAAGAGGAGAAACACAAGCATTATCTACAGTAACTTTAGGTTCATCATTAGATGTTAATAAAATTGATAATGTTATTATACAAGATAAACAAAAATTTTATTTACATTATAATTTTCCTCCTTTTTCAACTGGAGAAATAAAATTATTAAAAGGAGTCTCAAGACGAGAAATTGGACATGGAAATTTAGCTCAACGTGCTTTAAAAAATATAATTCCTTTTGATAATCCTTATACTATAAGAGTAGTATCAGATGTGTTAGAATCAAATGGATCTTCTTCTATGGCTACTGTATGTGCTAGTACATTAGCATTAATGGATGCAGGAATACCTATTAAAAGACCTGTATCAGGAATATCTATGGGGTTAATTTTTAATAAATTTACAGGTGAAGCCTTAATTCTTTCAGATCTCTTAGGAGATGAAGATAATATAGGGGATATGGATTTTAAAATTACAGGGACAAAATATGGTATGACAGCATGTCAAATGGATATTAAAATTTCTGGAATATCATATGATATTTTATTAAAAACCATTTTAAAAGCAAAAAAAATTATAATATTTATTATAAATAATATGCTTACTACTTTAAATGCTCCTAGAATTTCACTTAAACCTACTGCTCCTAAAATATATACTTTTAATATACCAAAAACTTTTATAGGTGCTGTAATTGGTCCTGGAGGAAAAATCATACAAGAAATACAATCTTCAACAGAAACTTCTATAAAAATAGAAGAAAAAGAAAATTTAGGTAAAATAGAAATTTTAGGAAAAAATTATAATAAAATAAAAGATGCTATTGAAAAAATACAATCTATTGTTTTTTTACCAAAAATAGGAAAAATTTATAAAGCAAAAGTTAAATATATTAAACCTTTTGGTGTTTTTGTTGAACTTTCTAAAGGAATAGAGGGCTTATTACATATATCTGAAATTTCTTGGAAGAAATTAACTAATTTAGAAAATTATATAAAAATAGGACATTTCATAAATGTTAAATATTTAGGAAAAAATAATAAAAATGGAAAAATAAAATTATCTCATAAAATTCTTTTATCTCGTAAATAGATGTAAAAAAAATATATGAAAAAACTTAAAATAACTAAACAAGTTACTAATTGTGAATCTGAATCTTTAGAAAAATATTTATATGAAATAGGTAAAATTCCATTATTAAATAATGAAGAAGAAATAAAATTTGCTCAATTTGCTCGTAAAACATATAAGATAAAAGCAATTAATTTTTTAATTAAAGCTAATTTAAGATTTGTTGTTTCTGTAGCCAAACAATATCAAAATCAAGGATTAAATTTATCTGATTTAATTAATGAAGGCAATTTAGGACTTATTAAAGGCATATTTCGTTTTGATGAAAGAAAGGGATTTAAATGTATTTCTTATTCTGTTTGGTGGATAAGACAATCTATATTACAAGCTATAGCAGATAAATCTCGTTGTGTACGTTGTCCTACAAATAAACTTGCTTTTTATAATAAAGTTAATAAAAAATATTCTGAATTAGAACAAATATATCAAATACCTCCATCTATAAAACATATTGGAGAATATTTAAATTCAAATGAAAAAGAAATTGAAGAAGCTCTGAAAAATTCAGTTAAACATACATCTTTAGATGCTCCTATTATAGAAGGAGAAAATTCTAATTTATATGATATCATTAAATATGATGAATATACTCATACTGATTTAGATTTAGAAAAAGAATCTCTTAAAAAAGATATAAAAAGATTATTAGATACTCTTTCAGAAAAAGAAGCTCAAATAATAACATTACATTATGGATTGGAAAGTTCTACTATTAATTTAGAAGAAATATCATTTTTATTAAATTTAACTAGAGAACGTTGTCGACAAATAGAAATATATGGTCTTAGAAGATTAAAAAAATCTTCACGAAAAAATATTTTAAGATTTTATCTATGTACTTAATTAAATTATATTTTTATAAAATATATTATATATTTTTTTTTTTAAAAATTATATTAATTTCTTTTTTTTAAGAATAAAAAAAAATTATTATTTAATAATAATATTAATCTATATTAATATAGAAATTATATTTTTTATTTATTATTTTTTTTTTAACTTTAAAAATTATTTTTATCATGTATTAATATAATTTTTGTTAATATCAATATATTAACTATAATAATAATTTTATATAAAAAAATTGAAATTCTTAATAAGAAGAAATTTGAGAATTAGAGTAATGCAATTTTTATATGCATATTATTTATCTAATACAGATAGTAATTTTTTAGAAAAAACACTTTTTGAAAGCATATATTACATATATGATATTTATATTTTTTTTTTAAATTTAATAATAATCTTAAGAAAGATTATAATAAAAAAAAAATTTGATAAAATAAATTATAATTTTTATTTTTTTAAAAAAAATTCTTTAATTGAATTACTTTCAAAAAAAAAAAAAATAATTTTTTATAATTATAAAATAAATTTTTTATATAAAAAAAAACTTTTAAAGTTTTTATTAAAAAAATTAAAAACTATTAATTTAGTTTTAAATAAAAAAAAATACGAATTTTATAGAGATAAAGAATTTATTTTAAAATATTATAAATATTGTTTTTCTAAAAACAAATTTTTATATAAATTTTTAAAAAATTATGATCTTACATGTTTTATTAATATAAATATAACACATATTATAGTTTATAATTTTTTTTTTTTAATAAAAAAAAAAAAAATTATATATATAAATATATATAAAAATAAAAAACAAATTAATTTTATTAAATTTTTATATAAAAATACGATTTTTTATCAAAAATATTTCAATATTTTAATAGAAAAAATATCCCAAAATTGGAAAATAACAAAATTATCTATAATAAATTTAATCATTTTACAAATGGCTATATGTGAATTAATTTTTTTTAAAAAAATTCCATTTAAAGTAACATTAAATGAATATATAGAAATAACAAAAATTTTTTCAACAAAAAAAAGTAAAATTTATATTAATGGAATACTCGATAAAGTAGTAAAAATTTTACTTAATAAAAAAAAATTATCTATCTATTAATTAGATAGATTTTAATTTTTTATTATTATTAATAATGAAAAAAAAATTTCCTCCAGGAGTTGCTACTGGAAATCTTGTAGAAGAAATATTTCAATATGCAAAAGAAGAAAATTTTGCTTTACCTGCAGTAAATGTAATTGGATCTAATAGTATAAAGGCTGTGTTGGAAACAGCTAAAAAAGTTAATTCTCCTGTAATAATCCAATTTTCTCATGGAGGCTCTTTATTTTTTGCTGGAAAATCATTAAATAATTTAAATGAAAAAGCTTCTATAATAGGATCTATTTGTGGAGCTAAATATGTTCATGAATTATCTGAATATTATAATACTACAGTTATATTACATACTGATCATTGTAATAAAAAATTATTACCATGGATAGATGGTTTATTAACAATAAATGAAAATTATTATAAAGTTTTTGGAAAAACCTTATTTAGTTCTCATATGATAGATTTGTCTGAAGAATCTTTAATTGAAAATATTAAAATTTCAAAAATTTATTTTAAACGTATGAAAAAAATTAATATGACTCTAGAAGTAGAATTAGGAATTACTGGAGGTAAAGAAGATGAAATAGATAATACTAAAATAAATTTTGATAAATTATATACTTCACCTAAAGAAGTTTTTAAATTTTATAATGAATTAATAAAAATAAATTCTAAATTTATTATAGCTGCTTCATTTGGAAATGTACATGGAGTTTATAATAAAGGAATTATTTCACTTAAACCTGAAATTTTAAATAATTGTCAAAATTATATTAAAAATAAAAATAAAAATAAACCAAAACCAATAAATTTTGTATTTCATGGAGGATCGGGATCCTCATTAAATGAATTTAAAAATTCTATTAATTATGGTGTAATTAAAATTAATTTAGATACAGATATTCAATATTCATTTACTGGCGGTGTAAGAGATTATATTAATAATAATACAGAATATTTAAAAAATCAAATTGGAAATCCACAAGGAAAATTATTACCTAATAAAAAATATTATGATCCTAGAGTTTGGCTTAGAAAAGGAGAAAATAATTTAAAAAAAATATTAAAAAATACTTTCGAAAAGTTAAATAATATAAATAGATTATCATAATTTTTTATGAAAAAAATGAGTTTTAGAGAAGTTATAGCTGCTGCTATGAGTGAAGAAATGAGAAAAGATAAAACAATATATTTAATGGGAGAAGAAGTAGCAGAATATAATGGTGCATATAAAGCTTCTAAAGGAATGCTAAAAGAATTTGGTCATAAAAGAATAATTGATACACCCATCTCTGAATTAGGTTTTTCTGGAATAGGAATTGGTTCAGCTATGAATGGATGTCGTCCTATTATTGAATTTATGACTTTTAATTTTTCATTAGTAGCTATGGATCAAATAATTAATAATGCTGCTAAAATAAGACAAATGAGTGGAGGACAATGGAATATTCCAATAGTTTTTAGAGGTCCTACAGGGTTTGCAGGACAATTAGGTTCTACACATTCTCAATCTTTTGAAAGTTGGTATGCTAATTGCCCAGGTTTAAAAGTAGTCATTCCTTCTAATCCTTATGATGCAAAAGGTCTTTTAAAATCATCAATACGTGATAACGATGTAGTAATATTTATGGAATCTGAACAGATGTATGGAGATCAAATGATGATACCAATTGAAGAATATACTATTCCATTAGGAATAGCAAATGTAAAAAAAATAGGAAATGATGTTACCATAGTTTCTTTTGGAAAAATAATAAAAATGGCTTTAAATATTGCTTTAGAACTTGAAAATAAAAATATTAGTGTAGAAGTTATAGATTTACGTACTATACGTCCTTTAGATTATAATACAATTATAAATTCTGTAAAAAAAACCAATAGATTACTTATTTTAGAAGAATCATGGCCATTTGCATCTATTTCTTCTGAAATAGCTTATGTTATTCAACAAGAAGCTTTTGATTATTTAGATTCTCCAATTCAAAGAATTACCGTACAAGATACTCCTGCACCTTATGCTAAAAATTTAATTGAAGAATGGTATCCTAATAAAATAGATATTTTAAATAAAATAAAAAAATTATTATATATTAATTAATTTTTTTTTAAAAAAAAATTTATTTTTATCTATTAAAATTTTTCCTCTATAAAATAATTTATTTTCATACCAATGAGCTCTATGATATAAATGATATTGTTTAGTTTCTATATCTATCCCTAATCTTGGATTTAAAATATAATAATGAGTTCTTCTTTTTTTTTTTCTAGATTTAGATTGTCTTCTTTTAGGATGTGCCATTTTTTTTAAAAATTATATTTTATATTTTATATATATAAAATAAGATTTTATTAATTAATTTTTTAAAAAAAATGGATATCAAAACTATTGAGGAAATTAAAATGATAAAATCAAGTTCTATCTTAGTATCTAAAACATTAGGTATGTTAACTAATGAAATTAAACCTGGAATTAACACATTATATTTAGATTCATTAGCTGAAGAATTTATTAGAGATAATGGAGCTATACCTGCTTTTTTAGGATTATATAATTATCCTTATACTATTTGTGCATCTACTAATGAACAAGTTATTCACGGTATTCCTAATAAAAAACCCTTATGTGATGGAGATATATTATCTATTGATTGTGGAGTAAAAATTAATAATTATTATGGTGAACATGCTTATACATTTGAAGTAGGTAATGTTAATGAAAATATAAAAAAATTACTTAAAATTACAAAAAAATCACTTTATTTAGGAATTTCTGAATGTAAATTAGGAAATTATATAGGAGATATAGGATATGCAATTCAAAATTACGTTGAAAAACATGGATATTCTATAGTAAGAGAATTTGTAGGACATGGATTAGGAAAAAAAATTCATGAAAAACCTAATGTCCCTAATTATGGGTTAAAAACCATTGGATTAAAATTATTAAATGGATTAGTATTAGCAATAGAACCTATGGTTAATAAAGGTAAAAAAAAAATAAAATTTAATAATGATGGTTGGACTATATCTACTAAAGATAAAAAAAAATCAGCACATTATGAACATAATATTGCTATAATTAATGGTAATCCATATTTACTATCTACATATAAATATATTTATAAATCATTAGGAATTTCTTCAAAAGAAGAATATTTATTTTAAATAATTTTTAATTCTATTAAATCCTTCAATAATTTTTTTTTTATCATTAGCATATGATATTCTAAGTCCATTTTTATATCCAAAAGCTTCTCCTGATACTGTTGCTATATGACATTTATTAAGTAAATACATAGCAAAATTATTTGATGATTTAATATAAAAATTATATTTTTTATTTTTTAATAAAAAAGAAATATCTATAAAGATATAAAAAGTACCTTCAGGTATTTTAAATTTAAATTGAGGTATTTTATTTAAAATACTTATTATTAAATCTCTTTTTATTTTAAATTCATTTATTATCTTTTTTAAAGACTTTTTAGTATTATTTTTTAATGCTTCAATAGAAGCACATTGTGCTATTATATTTACACATGATGTGGTTTGACCTTGAATTTTTTCACAAGCTTTAGCAATCCATTCAGGCCCCCCCATATATCCGACTCTCCATCCTGTCATAGCAAATGATTTAGAAAGACCATTTAATGTAACTGTTTTATTATATACTTCTGGAAAAGAAGCAAGACTAATATGTTTTTTTCCATAAATTATATATTCATATATTTCATCTGAAATAATTATTATTTTATCAAATTTTGATAATACTTTTACTAAATTTTTTAATTCTTCTTTAGAATAAACACTTCCTGTAGGATTACATGGAGTATTAAATACAAATATTTTTGTTTTATAGTTTATTACATTTTTTAATTGTTTATAAGTAATTTTAAAATTATCTTTTATTGTAGTTGGTATAATAATAGGTTTAGCTTTACAAAATTTAACCATTTCATAATAACTTACCCAATAAGGAGCTGGAATTATTACTTCATCATCTTTATTTAATAAAGCTAAAAATATATTTATAATTGATTGTTTTACACCATTACTTACTACTATTTGTGATATTTTATAATTTAAATTATTATCACGTTTAAATTTATTACATATAATTTCTTTTAAATTTTTTAATCCTGATATAGGAGTATAATAATTATACCCTTCATTTATAGCTTTTTTAGCAGCATTTAATATAAAAGATGGAGTATTAAAATTTGGTTCTCCAACACTTAAATTTATTATATTATAACCTAATTCTTTTAATTCTCTTGCTTTAGAAGTCATTTCTAATGTTTTAGAATATCCCATATTAAGTATTCTATCTGATAACATAAGATCTATAATTATTATATAATTGTATGTATATATAATAATAATATTTTGAAAAAAAAAATAAAAAATCTGAAAAAAGATTTTTCATTATTAGATGAATTTAAATTTTATAATTTTTTTAAATTATATAAATTACATAAATTTTTTAATTTAAAAATTAATATTATTTCTAAAAATAGTTTAAAATTTTTTTATGAAAGCCATTTTTTACATTCTTTAAGTATTTATAAAATTTTTTATTTTTTTAATAAATCAATTATTCTTGATGTTGGAACTGGAGGAGGTTTTCCTGGAATTCCTTTAGCTATAATGTTTAATAAAACAAAATTTATATTAATTGATTCAATTAAAAAAAAAATAAAATTAATTAATTTTATTATTAATAAATTACATTTAAAAAATGTATATATACAATGTACACGTATAGAAAATTTTAATAAAAAATGTAATTTTATTATTGGAAGAGCTGTTACAAAATTTACTAATTTTATTAAATTAGTTAAAAAAAATATTTTAAAAAATAATAAAAATAAAATAGATAATGGAATTATTTATTTAAAAGGAGGAAATTTTAAAAAAAATATATTTTATATTAAATATAATATATCAAATCTTTTTAAAGAAAAATTTTTTTTTAATAAATATATTATATTTATTCCAATTTTTTTTACAAAAAAATGAATTATACTTCAAAAAATATTCAATATATAGATGGAATTGAGCATGTAAGATTAAGACCATCAATGTATATTGGTGATATTGGAATTAAAGGATTACATCATATGGTTTCTGAAGTTGTAGATAACTCTATAGATGAATCATTATCTGGTTTTTGTAATAAAATATATGTAACAATACATAAAGATAATTCCATTACCATTTTAGATAATGGAAGAGGTATTCCTGTTGATTTACATAAAAAAAAAGGAATTTCAGCTCTTGAATTAGTAATGACTAAAATTGGTGCAGGAGGAAAATTTGATAATAATTCTTATAAAGTTTCTGGGGGTTTACATGGTGTAGGTCTTTCTTGTGTTAATGCATTATCAAGTAATTTAATAGCTAAAGTTTATCGTAATGGCAAAATATATGAACAAAAATACTCTAGAGGAATTCCAATAAGCAAAATAAAGATTATTGGTAAATGTAATAATAAAGTAGGTACTAAAATTCTTTTTAAAGCAGATAAATTAATTTTTAAAAAAATTCAATATAATTATTCTATTCTAATGAATAGATTAAGAGAATTATCCTATCTTAATAAAGGATTATCAATTTATTTATTAGATGAAAGAGAAATTGATAAAAATGGCAATTTTAAAAAAAAATTTTTTTTTTCCAAAAAAGGAATAAAAGAATTTTTAATATTTCTAGAAAAAAAAAAGGATAATATCATTTATATAAAAAAAAAAAATCTAAAATTAGAATTAGAATTAGCTATGAGGTTTAATTCTTCTTTTAAAGAAAAAATTTATTCTTATGTTAATAATATTAATACCTCTCAAGGAGGTACTCATATTTCTGGTTTTAAAAGAGCATTAACTAAAACTTTAAAGAAATTTTTTTATAAATTTTTTCCTTTAAAAAAAAATAAAATAGAAATTACTGGTAAAAATTTAAGAGAAGGTCTTACGGCAATTTTAGCAATAAGAATTATTAATCCTCAATTTGAAGGACAAATAAAAAATAAACTTGTAAATAATGAAATTATTGGTTTGGTAGAAAAAATTATAAATAAACATATAAGTATATTTTTTAAAAAAAATGTTTTTTTTTTAAAAAAAATATTAAAAAAAATTTTTTTGTCTGTTAAAGCTCAAAAAACTTTAAAAAAAGCTCGTGAATTAATAAATAAAAAAACATCAATACATAAATTTTTACCTATAAAATTAGCAGATTGTTCTTTTAATGATCCTAATTTATGTGAAATTTATTTAGTAGAAGGTGATTCTGCAGGTGGAACTGCTAAACAAGGTAGAGAACGTAAATTCCAAGCTGTTTTACCCTTAAGAGGTAAAATCTTAAATGTCGAAAAAAACATAATAAATAAAATTTTTGATAATGAAGAAATAAAAAATATTTTTTCTTCTTTAGGGGTATATATTTTTTTTTACAAAAAAAAAATCAATTTAAATATTGATAATATTCGTTATAAAAAAATAATAATTATGACTGATGCTGATATAGATGGAAGTCATATATCAACATTAATATTAACTTTATTTTTTAAATATATGAGAATTTTAATAGAAAAAGGTTATATATATATAGCCACACCTCCATTATTTTTAATAAAAACTTTTAATAAAAAATTTTATGCTTGGAATGAAAAAGAAAGAAATAAAATTTTAAAAAAATTAAAAATGAATTCTTTAAAAAAAATAAGTGTTCAACGTTATAAAGGCTTAGGGGAAATGAATGCTGAACAATTATGGGAAACAACTATGAATCCTATAAATAGAACTTTACGTAAAGTAACTATATCTAATTTAAAAATTGCAAAAAATATATTTTATATGCTTATGGGAAATAAGGTTATACCTAGAAAAAAATTTATAGAACAAAATTCTATATTTGCTAATATAGATACATAAATATTTTTATATATGGCTATTATTGAATATAATACAAAAAAAGGAATAAAAAAAATTATAAATAAAATAAAACAATTAGAAACTATAGAACGTAAAAAAATAATAAAAGCAATTTCAGAAGCGCGAGATAAAGGAGATTTATCAGAAAATTCTGAATATGATGCTGCAAAAGCAGCTCAAAAAATTTTAGAATTTAAAATTTTTAATTTAAAATTAAAATTATCTAATACACGTATTATAGATATTTCTAAAATATCTACTTCTCAAGTATCAATTTTTACTAAAGTAAAACTAAAAAATATTGATAATGGAAATTATCAAAACTATACATTAGTTCCTGAAAGTGAATCAAATATAAAAAAAAATAAAATATCTATAAATTCTCCTATTGCTATAGGATTAATTGGAAAAAAAATAGGAGATATAATTTATATTAAATTACCAAATAATAAAATTATTAATTTTAAATTAATAAAAATTAAAATTTAATTTTTTAAGACTCGTTGTGTAATGGTAGCACAGCAGATTTTGGTTCTGTTAGTTGGGGTTCAAATCCCTACGGGTCTGCTTTTTATAAAAAAAAATGTCAACAAAAATTCGATTACAAAGAAAAGGAAGAAAAAAAAAAGCTTTTTACACTATTGTAGTTTCCAATTCTCGTTCTCCTAGAGATGGAAAATTCATAGAAAAAATAGGTTTTTATAATCCTAATACTAAACCTTATACTATATCAATTAATATTGATAAAGCTGTTAATTGGTTAATTAAAGGAGCACAACCTACATGTACTGTTAAATCTTTATTTTTATTTAAGGGAATTTTTTTTAAAAAATATCTGATAAATGGAATAAAAAAAAAAGGTTTTTCTAATTTAGATATTAAAAATAAATTTAAAATTTGGATTAATAAAAATGAATTATATTAATATAAATAAAAAAAAAAAAGATATAAATGGATATATTCATATTACCGGATCTAAAAGTGAATCTAATAGATTTTTGATATTAAAAGCATTATTTCCTAATTTAATTTTTTTAAAAAATATTTCAAATTCTGATGATACTTTCTTATTAAAGAAGGCTTTATTTTCTAATAAAAAAGAAATTAATATAAATCATTCTGGTACTGCTATGCGGTTTTTAACGGCATTCTTTTCTATAAAAGAAAAAAAAGAAGTTTTATTAACTGGATCTTATAGAATACAAGAAAGACCTATTTCAATTTTAGTTGAAACATTAAAAAAATTAGGAGCAAATATTGTTTATGAAAAAGAAATTGGGTTTCCTCCATTAAGAATAATGGGAAAAAAATTATTAGGTGGTGAAATTTATATGAATGCGAATTTCAGTAGTCAATTTATAAGTTCTATTATGTTAATAGCATCAACATTTGAAAATGGATTAAAAATTTTTTTATCAAAAAAAATTACTTCTCATTCTTATATGAAGATGACTTTTAAAATTTTAAAAAAAATTGGAATAAATATTAGTTGGAATAATAATATTATTTATATAAAAAACATAAAATTTAGTAAAAAAAAATTTAAAAATAAAAAAAAAATTTTAATAGAATCTGATTGGAGTTCAGCTTCATATTATTATTCTTTAGTAGCTTTATCCCAAAAAGCTAATTTAAATTTAAAATTTTATAAAAAAAAAAGCTTGCAAGGTGATAAATTGATCACAAGAATATATACAAATTTTTTTAATGTTAAAACAATTTTTAAAAAAAAAAAAATAAATTTAAAAAAAAAAAAATTGTTAAAAACAAAAACAATAAATATTAATTTAAATTCAACTCCAGATATAGCACAAACTATAGCAGTAACTTGTACTGGATTAAAAAAAAAATGTATATTAAAAGGATTAAAAACTTTAAAAGTTAAGGAAACTGATAGATTAAATGCATTAAAAAATGAATTATTTAAATTAGGAGTAAAAACTATTTTAACTAAAAATAGTTTAAAATTATTAAATTTTAAAATAAATAAAAAAAATAAATATATAAATACTTATGATGATCATAGAATGGCTATGTCTTTTTCTACATTAGGAATTTTATATCCTATCTCAATATTACATTATAATGTAATAAATAAATCTTATCCTAATTTTTGGCTAAATTTAAAAAATTTAGATTTTATTATAAAAAATAAAAATATTTAAAGGCCTATTCGTCTATTGGTAAGGACATCAGATTTTCATTCTGAAAAGAGGGGTTCGATTCCCCTATGGGCTACTAATTATAAATTAGTATGGCAAATAAAAAATCAGCCTTAAAACAAATAAAAAAAAATAATTTTAAAAGAAAAAAAAATAAATATTATTCTAAATCAACTAGAACAATAATAAAAAAATTCCAATTAGAATTGGATAAAAAAAAAAAATTAAAGGAGATTCCTAAAATCTCATCTTTTATAGATCAATTAGTCAAAAGAAAAATTATTCATAAAAATAAATCTAATAGATTAAAAAAAAAATTATTTAAATAAAAATTATGAATTTAGCAATAGTAGGAGTAACAGGAATGGTAGGACGTGTTATTTTAAATATTTTAGAAGAAAAAAATATTTTTATAAAAAATTTATATCCTGTCGCTTCTAAAAAATCAATAGGAAAAAAAATTTTCTTTAAAAAAAAAAAAATAAAAATCTTAAGTATAGAAGAAACTTTTTCTTTAAAACCTGATGTTGCTATTTTTTCTGCTGGAGCAGAAATTTCAAAAATATGGGGAATGAAATTTACAAGAAAAGGTACTATATTAATTGATAATTCATCAGCATGGCGAATGAATAAATATAAAAAATTAATAGTTCCTGAAATAAATGGAAAATTTATCTCAAAAAGAGATAAACTTATAGCAAATCCTAATTGTTCTACAATACAATTAGTAATGGTTTTATATCCATTACATCTAAAATATAGAATAAAAAATATAACAATATCTACTTATCAATCTGTTACAGGATCCGGTAAAAAAGGATTAGATCAATTAATAAATGAAGAAGACCGAAAAAAAAAAAAAAAAAATTTTTATTTTAAAATACATAGAAATGTAATTCCACATTGTGATAAATTTGATTCTTCTGGATATTCTAAAGAAGAATTAAAATTAATAAATGAAACAAAAAAAATTTTTTCTAATAAAAGAATAGGAATTACTTCTACTTCTATACGTGTTCCTATAGTAGGAGGTCACTCTGAAAGTATTAATTTATCATTTAAAAATGATTTTGATATAAATGAATTACGTAAAATATTATCAAATACAAGTGGATTAATTTTAATGGATAATATTCAAAATAAAATATATCCTATGCCTATTCTATGTGAAGAAAATAATAATGTTTTTGTAGGTAGAATTAGAAGAGATTTATCTAAAAAAAAATCTTTAAATATGTGGATAGTATCTGATAATTTACGTAAAGGATCTGCTACAAACGCAGTTCAAATATTAGAATATTTAATTTCTAATAAATTTATTTAAATGATATTTTTAATTTCATGAAAAAAAAAATTGCTATTCAAGGAATAAAAGGTTGTTTTCATGAAATTGCAACTAAAAAATATTTTTATAAAAAAAAATATAATATAATTAAATGTAAAACATTTAATGAATTAACATATTTTGTCTCAACAAATACAACTTATTTAGGTGTGATAGCAATAGAAAATTCTATTGCAGGAGCATTAATATATAATTATAATTTAATTAGAAAAAATCTGCTTAAAATAAGTGGAGAAATATATTTATATATTAATCATAATTTAATGATATTAAAAAAAAATAATATAAAAAATATAAAAAAAATTATATCACATCCTATGGCTATTTTACAATGTAAAAATTATTTATCTAAATATCCAAAAATAAAAATCTCTGAATATAGAGATACTGCTGAAGCAGCTTTTCTTATTTTTAAAAAAAAAAAAAAATATATAGCTGCAATAGCTTCTAAAGAAGCTGCTTTTATATATAATTTAAAAATTATAGATAAAAATATTCAAACAGTTAATAAAAACTTTACTAGATTTTTAATATTAAAAAATAATTTTAACTATAAAAAAAATAAAATTTTTAATAAAGTTTCTTTTTTTTTAAAATTAAAAAATAATATAGGAGAATTTTATAAACTTATAAAAGTTATATTTAATTTAAATATTAATATTACTAATATTAAAACTTTTCCAAGAAAAAAAAAACCATGGGAATATATTTTTTATATTGATATTACATTTAATGTAATTAATAATTATTTATTAATGAAAAAAAAAATAAATAAAATAAATAATTTTTATTATATATTGGGAGAATATAAAAATTCTATAAAAATATAATAAAAATTATATTTTTTAGATAAATGAAAAAAATAGAACCAAATTGGATAAATAGCTTTAAAAAGCCACTGATTATTTCAGGTCCATGTAGTGCAGAAAATGAAAATCAAATTTTAGAAATAGCTAAAAGATTAGATCCAAATTATGTCGAAATTTTTAGAGCAGGAATATGGAAACCAAGAACTAGACCAAATAATTTTGAAGGAATAGGAGAAATAGGTTTAAAATGGTTAAATAAAGTTAAAAAAAAAACAGGATTTTTAGTTGCAATAGAAGTAGCTAATAAAATTCATGTAGAACTTGCGTTAAAATATGATATTGATATAATTTGGATAGGAGCTCGAAGTACAGTAAATCCATTTACCGTACAAGAAATAGCAGAATCTTTAAAAGATACCAATAAAATTATTTTAGTAAAAAATCCTATAAATCCTGATATAGATCTATGGATAGGAGCTTTAGAAAGATTAATGAATAAAGGAATAAAAAATTTAGGAGTTATTCATAGAGGATTTTCTATTTATAAAAATTTAAAATATAGAAATATTCCTAATTGGAAATTAGCATTAAAATTTAAAAAATTATATCCTAATATTCCAATGTTATGTGATCCATCTCATATCTGTGGAAATAGAGAAGGAATATTTGAAGTAATAAAAAAAGCTATGAATTTTAATTATGAAGGATTTATAATAGAAACACATTGTGATCCTGATAAAGCATTAAGTGATTCTTATCAACAAATTTTACCTGAAAAAATAAAATATTTTTTTTCAAAAATTTTTTTAAAAAAAAAAAAAAATCTAAAATTAGAATATAAAAGAGAATTTATTAATGAATTAGATGAAAATTTAATATATTTATTATCAGATAGAATGATATTATCTGAAAAAATCGCAATAATAAAAAAAATTAATAATTTTTTAGTTTTTCAACCTAAAAGATGGGAATCTTTAATAGAAAAATATATTAATTTAGGTAATAGATTAGGTTTATCAAAAACATTTATAAAAAAAATATTTAATGAAATTCATAAAGAATCTATAAATATTCAAAATAAAATTATTTAAATAAAAAATTATTGTATTTAAATTCTGTATTATATTAAATACAATAAATTATGTTTAATGTTGATAACATTCAATTATATCACCAATTTTAATATCATTAAAATCTTTTATTATTATCCCACATTCATATCCTTTATTTACTTCTTTTACATCATTTTTAAATCTTTTTAAAGAGAATAAAATTCCATTATATACAATAACTCCATTTCTAATTAAAGAAATTTTTGAATTTCGTATTATTTTACCATTTAAAATTAAACAACCGGCTATATTTTCTTTATTTTTCTTTTTAAAAGAATTTAATACTTTTGCTTTTCCTAATATTATTGTTTTTTTTTTATTTAATTTAATTAAATTTAATGTATTTTTAAAATCATTAATAATATTATATATTAGATAATATAACCTTATCTCTATTTTATTTTTTTCAGCAAAAATTTTAGATTTTAATGAACATTCAACATTAAAACCAATAATAATTGCATCAGACGCTTTTGCTAAAAGCACATCTGATTCTGTTATATGTCCAATATTATAATATATTATTTTAATTACAAAATAATTTGTAGATAATTTTTCTATTGAATCAATTAAAGCTTCTACTGAGCCATTCATATCTCCTTTAACTATTAATTTTAGTTCTTTAAAATTTTTTAATGAAACCTTTTTTACTATTTCTTCTAATGTAATAGTTTTTTTATAACGTATTTTATATTCTTTTTTTAATTGATTTTTTTTAGAAGCTAATCGTTTGGCTTCTTTTTCATCTTGAAAAACTTTAAATCTTTCACCAGAAGTAGGTGCTCCATTTAATCCTAAAATTATTCCAGGTTTTGAAGGATAAACTTTTTTTATATGATTACCTCTTTCATTTAAAATAATTTTTACTTTTCCATGAAAATTTCCTGCTACTATATAATCTCCTACTTTTAAAGTCCCTCCTTGAATAAGGAGGGACGTACAATACCCTCGTCCTTTATCTAAATAAGATTCTATTACTGTACCTACAGCTGTTTTATTAGGATTAGCTTTTAGATTTAAAATTTTTGCTTCTAATAAAATTTTTTCCAATAATTCATTTATTCCTAAACCAAATTTAGCAGATATCTCTTGAGCTTGATATTTTCCTCCCCATTCTTTAAATAAAAAATTCATTTCAGATAATTTTATACGTATATTATCAGTATTTGAATTAATTTTATCAATTTTATTCAATGCAAATATAATAGGAACACCAGCTAATTGTGCATGACTAATAGCTTCTTTAGTTTGAGGCATTACATCATCATCTGTAGCTATTACTATCACTACTATATCTGTTATTTTAGTTCCTCTAGCTCTCATAGAAGTAAAAGCTTCATGACCTGGGGTATCTAAAAAGGTTATACTATTACCTTTTTTAAATTTTACATTATATGCACCAACATGTTGTGTTATTCCTCCATATTCTCCAGCTATAATATTTGTTTTTCTTATATAATCTAATAAAGATGTTTTTCCATGATCTACATGACCCATTATAGTTACTACAGGTGATCTAGGTTTAAGATCTTTTTCAGTATCTTTTTCTCCTTGTATGGCTTTTTCTAAATAGGTTCCAATTAATTCTATAGAATAACCAAATTCATCTGCTACTAAAGTTAAAGTTTCTGCATCTAAACGTTGATTCAAAGTGACCATAATACCTAATGAAATACAACTTTTTATAATATCTACAGAATTAATATTCATTATAGATGCTAATTCATTAACAGTAGTAAATTCTACAACTTTAATTTTTTTTTTTTTTTTATCATAATAATATAAATTTTATATTTAATTTACTTGTTAAATAACAAATTAATAAAATTCTTAATTTTAATTAAGACATTAGCAGGTATTTATAATTAAAAAATTTTTTTAATTTTTAATATTTTTTTATAAAAAAAATATATTTCCTCAAAAGTATTATATATAGCAAAACTTATTCTTATAGTACCAGGAATAGATAAAAAATCCATTATAGGTTGTGCACAATGATTTCCTGTTCTTACAGCTATGCCAAAATTATCTAATAATTTGCCTATATCAAATGGATGAATATTTTTTATATTAAATGATATAATACTCGACCTTTTTTTATTTTTTCCATATATTTTAATTCCTTCTATATTACTTAATAATTTAATTGTATAATTAATAATTTTATCTTCATATATTTTAATATTTTTTATATTTATTTTTTCTATAAATTTTATGGCATCTATTGTCGATAGAATCCCTCCTATATTAGGTGTTCCTGCTTCAAATTTAAATGGTATATTAGCATATGTTGCTTTTTTAAATGTAACCTTGTTAATCATTTCACCTCCATATTGATATGGAGGTGAAATGTTTAAAATTTCTTCTTTTCCATAAAGAACTCCGATTCCAGTAGGACCATACATTTTATGTATAGAAAATACATAAAAATCAGGATTTATTTTTTGTATATTTATAGGAATATGAGATATAGCTTGTGAACCATCTATTAAAACTAATGTATTATATTTTTTTGCTTCATAAATAATTTTCTTAATTGGATTAATAACACCTAATGCATTAGTTATATGACTTAAAGAAATTAATTTTGTTTTATTAGAAATAATATATTTAAAATAATCAAATTTTAAATTTCCATAATAATCTATAGGTATTATTTTTAATAATGCTTTTTTTTTTTTACAAAGTATTTGCCATGGAATTATATTTGAATGATGTTCAGAATATGGAATGATTATTTCATCATTTTTATTTATTAAATATGAAATGCTATTAGCTATTAAATTAATACTTTCTGTAGCCCCACTTGTAAAAATTATTTCATGTGAATATTTAGCATTTATAAATGATTTAATTTTTTCTCTACTAAATTCCATTTTTTCAGTAGCTATATTACTTAAATAATAAGCTCCTCTATGAACATTAGAATTTATATTTGAATAATAATTTTTTATTGAATTAATTACTTTATTAGGTTTTTGAGTAGTTGCAGCATTGTCAAAATAAATAAGTTTATTATTATTAATAATAGTCTTTAATATAGGAAATTTTTTTCTTATTCTTTTAATATCTATTTTAGATAACATTTTTATATTAAATTTAAATTTAAAATTTTTAATTTATATATAATTATATTATATATATATATTTTTAGATTATATATCTTTATTTTTTTTAAAATTTCTTTAGAAAATAAAAATAATAAGATGTATTTAGCTATTTTTTTTTTAATTCCTCTAGAACGAAAATAAAATATTTTTTCATTATCTATTTTACCTATAGTACATCCATGTGTACATTTAACATTATTGGCATAAATTTTTAATTCAGGTTTAGTATAAATAAAAGATTTATTTGAAATTAAAATATTATCATTTTTTTGTAAAGCATTTATATTATTCGCATTTTTATGAACTTTAATAAGACCATTAAAAATACCTTTTGATCTTCCATTTAAAATATATTTATAAGTTTGATTACTTTCACAATTAGTATATAAATGATTTATTAATATTTTATTATCTATTATTTGATTTAATGATTTATTTTTTATTATTGTAAGTCCATTAAAATTAAATTTTGAATTGTTACCACAATTAAAAAAATTAATATGATTATTTAATAATCTTCCTTCAAAGGAAAAAGTATTTATTGAACAATAACTATTTTTTTTTTGTGTTAATAAAGTGTTATCTTTTAAATAAGAAAAAGATAAATTATTTTGAATTTTAATATAATCTAAATAACTTTTTTTTTCATTAAAAATTTCAGTAACGGAATTACTCATAAAAATTTTATTTGTTAATGATTCATGTATTTCTATAATTTTAGCTTTAGTTTTTTTTCCTAAAATTATTAAATTTCTAGGATTAATAATTGAATAATCATTTCTTATATTATATATATATATTATATATATATTTTTTTTAAAAAAAATCCCGTCAGGGATATATATATATGCTCCATCTTTTGAAAAAAGAAAATTAAAATAATTTAAATTATCATTATTTGATAATGATTTACCATAATATTTTTCAATATTGGAATTACAATAACTTTTATTATTTATAATAATATCATTTAATGATAAAAAATTTTTATTTTTTTTTTTAAAAAAATTATAAATATAAAATCCATTTATAAAAAATAAATAAAATCCATCGACATCTAATACATATTTATTTAATAATTTTAAATAAATTGATTCTTTTTCTTTAATAGGAAATGAATATTCGTAATCAATTATTGATGATATATCATAATTTTTCCATTTTTCATATTCAAATAAATATAAATTATTTTTATTAATTTTTTTTATTGATTTATTTCTAATAATATTTAGATATTTATATATATAATTATTAAAATTAATATTTTCTTTTTTAAATTTCATAAAATTAAAAATTAATTTTTAATCCAATCATATCCTTTTGATTCAATTTTTAGCGCTAATTCTTTATTTCCAGATTTAACTATTTTACCTTTATCTAAAACATGTACATAATCAGGTATTATATAATTTAATAATCTTTGATAATGAGTTATTATTAATATAGAATTATTTTTATTTTTTAATTTATTAATTCCTAAAGATAAAGTTTTAATAGCATCTATATCCAAACCAGAATCCATTTCATCTAAAATTGATAATTTTGGATTAATCATACACATTTGAAATATTTCATTACGTTTTTTTTCACCTCCTGAAAAGCCTTCATTTAAAGATCTTGAAAGAAAATTTTTATCTATTTTTAATAGATCAGATACATTTCTTATTTTTTTTAAAAATTTATAAGAATCTATTTCTTTTTTAGAATTTGCTTTTCTTATAGAATTTAGAGAAATTCTTATAAAATTAAGAATTGATATACCAGGAATTTCTACTGGATCTTGAAAAGATAAAAAAATTCCTAAATGAGCTCTTTCTTCTGGAGCTAAAAAATTTAATTCTTTATTTTCAAATAAAATTTGACCTTTATTTATTTTATAATCTTTTTTTCCAGCTATTATAGAGGCTAATGTACTTTTCCCTGATCCATTAGGTCCCATTATTACATGAATTTCTCCTTTATTAATTGTTAAATTAACATTTTTTAATATGTTATTTTGTTTTACTGAAACAGATAAATTCTTTATTTTTAACATAAAAATTAATTTTTAATATTTATTCATTATCCTACTGAACCTTCTAATTTTATTTCTAATAATTTCCTCGCTTCTATTGCAAACTCCATAGGTAATCTATCTAAAATATTTTTACTAAAACCAGTAACTATAAGTGAAATGGCTTTTTCTAAATTAATTCCACGTTGATTACAATAAAAAATTTGATCTTCTTCTATTTTAGACGTTGTAGCTTCATGTTCAACTTTAGATGAATTATTTTTTACATTTATAAAAGGAAAAGTATGAGCACTACAGGTATTCCCTATTAATAAAGAATCACATTGTGAAAAATTACGTGAATTAATAGCATTAGAAGAAATATTTACTAATCCTCTATAACTATTTTTAGAAAATCCAGCTGATATTCCTTTTGAAATAATAGTACTTTTAGTATTTTTTCCTAAATGAATCATTTTGGTTCCAGTATCAGATTTTTGAAAATTCTTTGTAAAAGCTACTGAATAAAATTCTCCTATTGAATCATCACCTTTTAAAATACAAGATGGATATTTCCAAGTTATAGCTGATCCCGTTTCTATTTGAGTCCATGATATTTTAGATTTTTTTTCACATAATCCTCTTTTAGTTACAAAATTAAAAACTCCACCTATCCCATTTTTATCTCCAGGATACCAATTTTGTACAGTAGAATATTTAATTTCAGCACCTTCTAAAGCTATTAATTCAACAACAGCAGCATGTAATTGATTTTCTTCCCGTTGAGGAGCTGTGCATCCTTCTAAATAACTAACATATGAATTTTTATCAGCAATTACAAGTGTTCTTTCAAATTGACCTATTCCTGATTCATTTATACGAAAATATGTAGATAATTCTACAGGACAACGTACATTTTTTGGGATATAACAAAAAGATCCATCAGAAAAAACAGCTGAATTTAATGCTGAATAAAAATTATCTTTTATTGGAACTATTTTACCTATATATTTTTTTATAAGATCAGGATATTTTTTTATAGCTTTACTAATAGGACAAAATATTATTCCTTTTTCTGATAAAACTTTTTTAAAAGTTGTAGTAACAGAAACAGAATCCATAATTACGTCTAATGCTATTTTTGATAATTTTTTATTTTTTTTTAATTTTAAATTTAATTTATTAAAAGTATCTAATAATTTGTTATCAATTTCTTTTTTAAGAAATTTATTTTTTTTTATAGCAGAATAATAACTTATGTTTTGAAAATCAGGGATTTTATATGAAAAATTTCCCCATTTAGGAGGAATCATTTTTTTCCATATTTTATATGATTTTAATCTTCTTTTTAACATCCAATCGGGTTCATTTTTTTTTCTTGATATATGAGTTATAATATTTTCATTAATTCCTTTTGGAATTTTATCTGATTCTAGATTAGTATAAAATCCATATTTATAATAAGAATTTTCAATATTATCTATAATATTAAATTCTTTTTTTTTTTTTATCATTTATTTAATTTTTTATTAAAAAAATATTTATATAATAAATATATATATTTTTTAATATAATAAAATTTAACAATGATAAATAAAAAATATTATATAGAAAATTATGGTTGTCAAATGAATATCTCTGATAGTGAAATTATATGTTCTATTTTAGATAATGAAGGATTTATTAAAACTGAAAATTTTAAAAAGGCTAATATCATATTAATAAATACATGTTCTATAAGAGAAAAATCTGAACAAAAAATATTATTACGTATAAATCAACTTAAATTTTTAAAAAAAAAAAATAATAATATTATAATAGGAATATTGGGTTGTTTGGCTCAAAATTTTAAAAAAAAAATATTAAAAATTAATAATATAATTAATTTAGTTTTAGGGCCAGATTCTTATAGAGAAATTCCTTCTTTAATAAGAAAGATTTATAATAAATCATATAAATATATAAATACTTTTTTTTCTAAAAATGAAACTTATGCAGATATTTTACCTAAAAGAGATAAAAATAAAATAACGGCGTTTGTTACTATAATGCGAGGATGTGATAATATGTGTACTTTCTGTGTTGTTCCTTTTACAAGAGGTCGTGAAAAGAGTCGTGATCCACATAGTATTATAAAAGAATGTGAATTTTTATTTAAAAAAGGATATAAAGAAATTATACTTTTAGGTCAAAATGTAGATTCATATTTATGGTATGGAGGGGGATTAAAAAAAAATTTTAAAAAATCAAAAATAAAAAATGAAAGAATTATAAATTTTTCTAATTTATTAGAATTAGTTGCTATTTCAGTTCCTTTTATGAGAATTCGTTTTTGTACTTCTAATCCTAATGATATGTCATATAAGGTTTTAAATATAATTAAAAAATATAAAAATATATGTAAACATATTCATTTACCAGTTCAATCAGGAAGTAATAAAATTTTATCATTAATGAATAGAAAACATACACGTGAAGATTATATTTTACTTATAAATAAAATAAATAAAATTTTACCTAATTGTTCAATATCTTGTGATATTATCACGGGATTTTGTAATGAATATGAATATGATCATAATGAAACATTGAATTTAATGAAACTTGTAAAATATAATTTTTCATATATGTTTATATATTCCCATCGAATAGGAACATATGCTTATAAACATTTAATTGATAATGTTTCTTTAGAAATAAAAAAACGTAGATTAAAAGAAATTATATCTTTACAAAGAAAACATTCCTATTTTAGATTAAGTAAATCTATTGGAAATATTCAAGAAATTTTAATAGAGGGAATTTCAAAAAAAAATATTAATTTTTTTTATGGAAGAAATTCTAAAAATGATATAGTAATTTTTCCTAAAAAAAAATTTAAAATAGGAGATTTTTTAAAAGTTAAAATTAATAATTGTACATCTGCTACTTTAATAGGAGATTTATTAAATGAAAAATACTATTTATGATTCATCAAATGATTTATTATATAATAGATTTTTTTTTTATTATAATATGTTTATTATTAATAATAATTATTTTTATTCAAACAAATAATTAGGTTTTGATAAAAAAAAAAATAAATGATTTTCTTAAAAAAAAAATATTTTTATTAGCGTTAATATTAATTATTTTAATTTTCATTTCAAATGAAATGATAAATAATATTACATATTAAAAATATTATATTTTTTTTTTAAGTAAAAAAAAAAAAAAAAAATATGGCATATATAAAAAAAAAAAAAATGGAAATTTTAAAAATAAAACCTTTATCAGATCGTGTTTTAATAGAACCCTCTCCAACAGAAAATATTACTTCTTCAGGAATAATTATACCTGATACAGCAAAAGAAAAACCTCAAGAAGGAATAGTAGTAGCAGTAGGATTAGGAAAAAAAAATGAACCTTTAACTGTAAAAATTGGAAATAAAGTATTATATGGAAAATATTCTGGAACAGAACTTAAATTAAATGGAAAAGATTATTTAATAATGCGGGAATCGGATATATTTGCTATAATTTAAATATATGTCAAAAAATATTAAATTTGATATTGAAGCTAGAGATAAATTAAAAAAAGGAGTAGATGCATTAGCTAATGCTGTTAAAGTAACTTTAGGACCAAAAGGAAGAAATGTTGTTTTACAAAAATCTTTTGGAGGGCCACAAGTTACTAAAGATGGTGTTTCAGTAGCTAAAGAAATAGAATTAGAAGATCCTATAGAAAATCTTGGAGCTCAAATGGTAAAAGAAGTAGCTTCTAAAACGAATGATATAGCAGGAGATGGAACTACTACGGCTACAGTATTAGCACAAGCTATAGTTCGTGAAGGATTAAAAAATGTAGCAGCTGGAGCTAATCCTATGGATTTAAAAAGAGGAATAGATAAAGCTGTAGAAGCTGTTGTTAATGATTTAAAAAAACAATCTAGAGAAGTAGGAGGAAGTAATGAAAAAATTAAACAAGTAGCTTCAATATCTGCTAATAATGATGAAACTATAGGTGAATTAATATCAGTTGCTTTTGAAAAAGTAGGAAAAGAAGGTGTAATTACTGTTGAAGAAGCAAAAGGAATAGAAACGACTGTAGATGTTGTTGAAGGAATGCAATTTGATCGTGGATATCAATCTCCATATTTTGTAACTAATTCTGAAAAAATGATTACAGAATTTGATAATCCTTATATATTACTTTCTGATAAAAAAATTTCTTCTATGAAAGATCTACTTCCTATACTTGAACCTATTGCTCAATCTGGTAAACCTTTATTAATTCTATCAGAAGAAGTTGAAGGAGAAGCATTAGCTACTCTTGTAGTAAATAAAATTAGAGGTGCTTTAAAAGTAGCAGCAGTAAAAGCTCCAGGTTTTGGAGATAGAAGAAAAGCAATGTTAGAAGATATTGCAATTTTGACTGGAGGAACGGTTATTTCTGAAGAAACAGGAAGTAAATTAGAAGATACTAAATTAAATTTTTTAGGAAAAGCAGAAAGAGTAACTATAGATAAAGATAATACTACTATTGTAAATGGACATGGAGATAAATACGATATAGAATCACGTGTAAATCAAATAAAAGCTCAAATAGAAACTACTACATCTGACTATGATAAAGAAAAACTTCAAGAAAGATTAGCTAAATTAGCTGGAGGAGTTGCAGTTTTATATGTAGGTGCTGCATCTGAGGTTGAAATGAAAGAAAAAAAAGATCGTGTAGATGATGCTTTACATGCTACAAGAGCAGCAGTTGAAGAAGGAATAGTTGCTGGAGGAGGAGTAGCATTAGTTCGTGCAATAAAAGCTTTAAGTGAAATTAAAGGAGATAATGTAGATCAAGATACAGGTATAAAAATTGTTAAACGTTCTTTACAAGAGCCTTTACGTCAAATAGTTGCTAATGCTGGTGAAGAAGGTTCAGTAATAGTTGCTAAAGTTGCTGAAGGCAAAGATGAATTCGGTTACGATGCTAAATTAGGTGAATATAAAAATATGATTTATGAAGGAATAATTGATCCAACAAAAGTAACACGTGTAGCATTAGAAAATGCTGCATCAGTTTCTGGAATGTTATTAACTACTGAATGTGTTATTACAGAAATAAAAAAAGAAGAACAAACTATGCCACAAATGCCTAGTGGTGGTGGAGGAATGGGAGGAATGATGTAAATTTTAATTAACCCCCAAAATAAATTAATAATATAAACTTATTTTGGAGGTTTTACTTTAAAAAGGGAAATCATCAAATTCATTTCCATCTGATGAAGATATATTTTTTTTATTTAAAATTTTTTCTATTTTCCATCCTTGAATTGAATTAAAGTATTTAACGCTTCCATTTGGCGTAGTCCATTTTCTTCCTTTTAAATTAATAAAAATTTTAATTCTATCTTCTATTTTAAGAGCATCTAATAATTTTATTTTGTCTTGAATAAATTCAATTAATAAATTTTGTGGGTATTGTTCTTCTGTGAAGAAAAGTATTTCTCTTTTTTTAAACCCATTTTTCAATACTTGAATGTCAAATATAGTTTTTACTAAACCAATTATTTCCATGGCCTTTAAAAATTAATTAATAAGAATAATATAAGTATTTTTTTTTTTTTTTAAAAATTGTTTTTTAAAA
The DNA here is from genome assembly GCF_000829155.1 of Candidatus Karelsulcia muelleri PSPU. Classification (GTDB taxonomy): domain Bacteria; phylum Bacteroidota; class Bacteroidia; order Flavobacteriales; family Blattabacteriaceae; genus Karelsulcia; species Karelsulcia muelleri_A. The sequence continues at coordinate 217,465 of NZ_AP013293.1, read as the reverse complement.
TAATTTATTTAATTATAATGTTAATTCTAAACGAGCAACTTCACTCATCATTTCATATGTCCAATTAGGATAAAATGTAAGGATTACTTCTACATTTTTTACATTTTTAATATTAAAAATTTTAAATTTTACTTCATTAGGTAAAATATCTGCTACAGGACAATTAGGTGTAGTAAGGGTCATAATAATTTGAATATTATTATTATTTTCTATTCTTATATCATATATAAGACCTAATTCATATATATCTATTGGAATTTCTGGATCATATATATCTTTTAAGACAGATATTATATCAAATATATATATTTTTATCATATAAATTATTATATTTCTTAATAAGACATTAAATGTAATTTATCTAATAAAAATTGTTTTTTATTTTTATTAAATAATATATAAATAAAGTTATATGAAATATAACCTAAATATTAAGAATAAAAAAGCTTTTTTTGATTATGAATTATTAAATAAATATAAATTTATAGCTGGAATAGTCTTATTAGGAAGTGAAGTTAAATCAATAAAACAAAATAAAGTATCTATAAATAATAGTTATTGTAAATTAATAAATAATAATATATATGTATATGATATGTATATATCAAATTCTTCTTTTGGAGAGAATTTTGATTCTAAAAGAATAAAAAAAATTCTTCTTAAAAAAAAAGAAATTTATAAAATAAAAAAGAAAATAAATGAATTTAAATTCAATATAATTCCTACTAAAATTCTATTAAATAATAGAGGATATATAAAATTAATTTTTTTTCTAGCTAAAAGTAAAAAAAAATATGATAAACGTCAATTAATAAAAATAAAAGATATAGAAAGAGAAAAAAAAAAATTAATTAATAATTAATAAACTTATTTCAAATAATAAATAAAAAGGAATAAATACAATTATAGTTGTTATAATATCTCCAGTAGTAATAGCAGAAGCTATTATAAATAATATTAAAAATGCATGTTTTCTATATTTTTTTAACAAACCTGATTTAATTATATTAATTTTTTTTAAAAAAAATGGAATTATAGGAAATAAAAAAACTATTCCCATTAATAATGTCGATTCAATTATTATTGATACATAATCATTTAAATCAAAAATATTTTTAGGTAATTCACTTATAAAAAAATTATCTGCAAATTGTATTGCAAATGGAGAAAGAATAAAATATCCAAATAATAAACCTATTATAAATAATGATAAAAATATAAAAAAAAATTTTTTTATATTTTGTCTTTCTTTTTTAGAAAGACCAGGTTTAATAAACTTCCATAATTCATAACATATAAATGGAAAAGATAAAATAATTCCACCTATTAAAGATATCAAAAGATAAATATGAAATTGTCCAAATAATTGGATATTTTGAATACAAATATTATTTGGTAATATATTAATTTTTGGATTAAAAAAAAGACCAATTTTATAAAAAAATTGATAAGATATAAAATTAGATTTAGCAGGATAAAAAAGAATATTCTCAAATATAATTTTTTTTTTATTAAAACAATATAATGTACATATTATTATACTAATAATACTACGTACTACCCTCTTTCTCAATTCTTTAACATGATAAAAAAATAATTGTTTTTCACATGTATTCATTAATAATTTTATTTTAATTCAAAAGAATTTTTTAAATTTTCTTCTGATCCTATTAAATTTTTAATAGGATTTTCTATTGATTCTTTTATTGATAATAAAAATCCCACTGCTTCTTTTCCATCTATTAGACGATGATCATAAGATAATGCTAAATACATAATTGGTCTAATTTCTATTTTTCCTAATTTTACGATAGGTCTTTCTACTATATTATGCATACCTAATATAGCACTTTGGGGAGGATTTATTATAGGAGTAGATAACATAGATCCAAAAATACCTCCATTTGTTATAGTAAAAGTACCTCCAGTAATATCATCTATAGATATAGTTGAATTTTTTATACTATTAGATAAATTTTTTATAGTCTTTTCTATTCCTCTAAAAGAAAGAGTATCAGCATTTCTAATAACTGGGACCATCAAACCTTTTGGTCCAGATACTGCAATACTTATATCATAATATTTAAAATTTATTTTATTTTCCCCATCTATCATAGAATTAATATCTGGATATTTTTTTAACGCTATTATACAAGATTTTACAAAAAAAGACATGAAGCCTAATTTAACTCCATGTTTTTCTTTAAAAATATTTTTATATTTTTTTCTTAAAAAAAATATATTACTCATATCTACTTCGTTAAAAGTAGTCAGCATAGCTGTTTCATTTTTCACGGAAACAAGTCTTTCTGATAATTTCCGTCTAAGTTTAGATAACTTTGTTATGTCAAAAGATCTATTAATTAAATTTTTAGTTCCCATAGATGGGATTTTTTTAAGAGCATCATCTTTTTTATTTTTAACAGTTGAAATTATTTTTTTTTTCTCAATTTTATATTGATTTAATATTTTTATTGTTGATGGAGCTCTAAAATTTCTTTTTTCTTTTGAAAAAGAAGTATCTATTAAACATAATATTTCTCCTACTTTTAAAATATCTCCTTTTTTCGCTTTTATAATTAACATGCCACTTTCTTCTGCACAGATTTCTAAAGTAGCCTTATCTGAATCTATTTCTGCAATAACTTGATTTTTTTTAACAAAATCACCATTTTTAACTAACCAAGATGAGATTTCAACTTCTGTTATTGATTCTCCTGGAGAAGGAACTTTTATTTCTAATATCATTAATTTTAAATTTAATATTATATAGTAAAAATTTTATTTACTAATTCTATATGATTTTTAAAAAAACTATTATATGAACCGGTAGAAGGTGCTGAACTTTCAGGTGGTGAAATAAGTATCCATGGAATTTTCCTATATTTTATATATAAATAAGGCCATACTCCCATATTCTCTGGTTCTTCTTGTACCCAAAGAATATATTTTTTATTTTTATACTGCATTAGTATATTTTCAATATAATTATTTTTTATTGGATATAATTGTTCAATTCTTATTATCGCAATATTTTTATTATTAAGTTTTTTTGTTTTTTTTAAAATATCATAATAAATTTTTCCAGAACAAAAAATTATTTTTTTTACATTTTTTTTTTTTATATATTTATCATATATAATTTCTTCAAATTCTCCATTAGATAATTCCTTTAATAAGGAAATACATTTAATATTTCTTAATAAACTTTTTGGAGTAAATATTATTAATGGTTTTCTAAAATTAGATTTTATTTGTCTTCTTAAAAGATGATAAAAATTTGATGGAGTACTACAATTACATATAAACATATTATAATTTGCACATAATTGTAAATATCTTTCAATTCTTGAAGAAGAATGTTCTGATCCTTGACCTTCATATCCATGAGGTAAAAGTAAAACTAATCCATTTTTAATTTTCCATTTAGTTTCTGCAGAAGATAAATATTGATCTATTATAATTTGAGCTCCATTACTAAAATCTCCAAATTGAGCTTCCCATAATGTTAAAGTTTTGTTAGAAAACATGGAATATCCATAATCAAAACCTAAAACTCCATATTCTGATAATAAGGAATTATAAACATTTATTTTACCTTTACCTATATTATTTAATAATAATATTTTTTCTTCAAATTCTGAATTAATTACAATATGTCTATGAGCAAAAGTTCCTCTTTCTACATCTTCTCCAGATAATCTTACATTATAACCTTCATATAATAAAGATCCATAAGCAAGTAATTCCGCTATTCCCCAATCTACAATTCTTTTTTTTATAAGTAAAAATAATTTATTAATTAATATTTTTTTTAATTTTTTATAAATATTTTGATATTTATTTATATTATAAATTTTATTACCTATTTCTAATAATTTTTTTTTTGGAAAAGTAGTATTTACTTTTTTTATTAAATATTTATATTTAGCATAAATTAATTCATCTTTATAAGAAATAAAATTATCTAATTCAGTTTTTTTTATATATTTAGATTCATTATATCCATTTTCAATAATATTTTTATATTTATTTTCAATTTTTTTTAAAAATTTTTTAGAAAAAAAATTCTTTTTTTTAAGTTTTTTTTTATAAATATCATATATATTTTTATGATTATCAATCATTTTATAAAAAAATTGTTGAGTAAAACGGGGATCATCTCCTTCATTATGCCCATATCTTCTATAACCTAATAAATCTACAAATACATCTTTATTCGAATACATACGAAAATCTATAGCAAAACGAATAGAATATATAACTGATTCTATATCATCTGAATTAACATGTATAACTGGAGAAAGAATAACTTTAGCTAAATCTGTACAATAAATACTTGAACGAGAATCTGAGCAATTTGTAGTAAATCCAATTTGATTATTTATTATAATATGTATTGTTCCACCAGTTTTATATCCTTCAAGTAATGACATTTGTATTACTTCATATGCTATTCCTTGAGCAGAAAAAGACGCATCCCCATGTATAATAATTGGTATAACTTTATTATAATTACCATTATAATCATTATCAATTTTAGCACGAACAATTCCTTCTACAATAGGATCCACAGATTCTAAATGAGATGAATTAGGTACATTAATAATATTAATTTTTTTACCTATTTTATTTTTTATATATCTTTTATATCCTAAATGATATTTTACATCTCCTAAAAATTTATTTTCATAATATTCTTTTCCTAAAAATTCATTAAAAATTTTTTTACATTCTTTTTTAAAAAAATTACATAATATATTTAAACGTCCTCTATGTGACATACCTATTACAAAATCCTCTATAGGATAATTAATAGAAGAATATTCAATAATATAATATAAAGCAGGTAAAATAGATTCATTTCCTTCTATTGAAAATCTTTTTTGGCCTACAAATTTTGTATGAAGAAATTTTTCAAATTCTATAGCTTTATTTAATTTTATTAAAAAATTAATTTTTTCATTATTAGATAATATATAATTATTATTATTATTAATCCAGTTATTAATCCATTTGATTTGTTTTATATTATTTATATACATATATTCTAATCCAATAGATTCACAATATTTTTTTTTTAAAACTCCAATTATTTCTTTAAGAGAACATGGATATATTCCTATTTCTTTTGAAGAAAAAAAACAATTATCAAGATCTTCTTTATCAAGATTAAAATTTTTTATATCTAATGTAGGATCATATTTTATTTTTTTTTCAAATATAGGATTTATATTAGAAAATAAATGACCTTTTTCTTTATAAAAATTAATTAATTTTAACACATTAATTTCTTTAAAAATTTTTTTTGATTTTTTTTTTAAAAAAATATTATATTTTTTTTTATAAAAATCAAACCCTTGAAAAAAAGCACGCCAACTATGTTCTATTGAATCAGGAGATTTTAAATATTTATTATATAATATTTCTATTTGGTTAAAATTTATTGTATTTAGGAAAGAAAATCTCTCCATAGATTTATATTTCATTATTTCTTTTGTTTAGAACGTAGTTTTGTTTTTAACATTTCTTTTTCAAAAGAAAATTTATCAATAATCATATTATTTTTTATAGCCATAAAATTTGCTAATTCAAAAGGTAATCCATATGTATCATATAATTTAAATATTATATTTCCATTTATTTTTTTTTTACCTTCTTTTTTTAAAAGAAAAATTTTTTTTTTTATTTTAAAAGTAACTTTACTTATTGTTTTAAAAAATAAAATTTCTTCTTTTTTTATTATAAAATTTATAATTTTTTCTTTATTATTCATTTTGTAATGAAATTTATTATTCTGTAATAATACATATTTTACAAGTTTATATAAAATTTTTTTTTTTTTTTTTAAAAAAATATAATAATATATAATAGTTCTTCTTAAAAGTTTTTTTATTATATATCCTGATTTCTTATTTGAAGGAATTACCCCATCCTTAATAGCAAATACAATTGCTCTAATATGATCTGCTAATACACGAATGGCTATATCCTGTTTATAAAATTTCCCATAAACGATTCCAGTAATATTTTCTATTTTTTTAATTAAAATATTAAATATATCAGTATCATATGTAGATTTTTTTTTTTGTAAAATCATACATAATCTTTCTATACCCATTCCTGTATCAACATGAGATTTCGGTAATTTTTCAAGATTACCATTTTTTTTCCTAAAATATTCTATAAAAACTAAATTCCATAATTCAATTACTAAAGGATGGCCTTTATTAATTAATTTTTTTCCAGATATTTTATTTTTTTCTTTTTCATTTCTAATATCTATATGAATTTCTGAACTATATCCACATGGACCTGTTTCCCCCATTTCCCAAAAATTATTTTTTTTATCAAAAAAAATAATTTGATTTTCATCTATTATTTTTTTCCAAAATTTATATGATTCTATATCAAAAGGTAAATTTTTTTTTTTATCTCCACTAAAAATAGTAACATAAATATTGTATTTTTTTATTTTATAAATTTTTGTTAATAACTCCCAAGCCCATTTTATAGCTTTTTTTTTAAAATAATCACCAAATGACCAATTTCCTAACATTTCAAACATAGTATGATGATATTTATCCTTTCCTACATCATATAAATCATTATGTTTTCCTGTAATTCTAAGACATTTTTGAATATTCGTAATTCTTAAAAATTTTGGATGTTTATAACAAATAAAATAGTTTTTAAATCTATTCATTCCAGCATTAGTAAACATTAAAGTTGTATCATTTTTTGCTAAAAGTGAAGCAGAATAAATAATTTTATGATTTTTTTTTTTAAAAAAATATAAAAAATTTTTTATGATATTTTTATAATTCATTAAATTATTCTATATGTAAAATGTAGCGTGAGGGGGAATTGAACCCCCAACCTCCGGGTTATGAATCCGACGCTCTAACCAAATGAGCTATCACGCCTTTTTTTTAAAATTTATTATTATTATAATAATAAATTAAAACAGATAAAAAAAATGCGTGAAAAAATAAACTTTGAATTTAGAATGAATTCTTCTATAAAGATATTATATAATTATATTTCTGCACCTTCAAATATGACAGAATGGTTTGCTGACAATGTTATTTATCTAAGTAATAGATATATTTTTACTTGGAACGGATATGAAGAAACATGTTTTTTAATAAAAAAAATACCATATAAATCTGTAAGATATAGATGGGAACAAGATCTTGATAAGATCTATTATTTTGAATTTTTTCTTGAAAAAGAAAAATTAACAAAAAATATTTACCTTATTATAACAGATTTTGCTAAAAAAAATGAAATAGAAGAATCTAAAATGTGGTGGAAAAATAAAATTCAAATATTAAGTAAATTATTAATAAGTTAATAATATTATTTAATAGTAGATTATGAATATTGTCTTTTAAAGACTCACGTGGTGAAATTGGTATACACGCTACCTTGAGGTGGTAGTATCTTATTAAGATTTGCTGGTTCAAATCCAGTCGTGAGTACTAAATTCTTTATTTATGTCTTTTGACTTAATTATAATTGGAAGTGGTCCTGGAGGTTATGTAGCTGCTATACGTGCTGCACAATTAGGATTAAAAACAGCTATTGTCGAAAAGGAAAATATTGGAGGTGTATGTCTTAATTGGGGGTGTATACCAACAAAATCATTATTAAAAAGTGCAAATATTTTTAATACTTTAAAAAAAGCTTCAAAATATGGAATTATTACTAATAATTTAAAATTAGATTTTGAAAAAATTATTTTACGTAGTCGTTCTATATCAGAAAAGATGAATAAAGGAGTTTCATTTTTAATGAAAAAAAATAATATAAAAATATTATATGGTAAAGCTAAAATATTAAAAACTAAAATAGTATATGTTAAAGATAAATATGGAAATAAAAAAAAATATAATGCTAAAAATATAATTATAGCCACAGGAGCTAGATCTAATCTTTTTAAGAAAAAAGAATTATCAAATATAATTTGTTATCGTGAAGCGATGTTATTAAAAACTATACCTAAAAATATTTTAATTATAGGATCTGGTGCTATTGGTTTAGAATTTGCTTATTTTTATAATAGTCTAGGATCTAAAATTTTTATAATAGAAAAAATGCCTTATATTTTACCATCTTCAGATATTGATATTTCAATACAATTGGAAAAGTTATTTAAAAAATCTGGTATTATAATAATAAAATCTTCAATTATTGAAAATATTTCATATTTATCTGAAAAAAAATGTACAAAAGTAATTATTAAAAATTTAAAAAATAATAATGAAATTTTATATGTAGATATTATAATTTCTGCTATTGGTATTTGTCCAAATACTGAAAATTTAGGATTAGAAGAAATAGGTATTGATATGAATAATACTAAACATATCTGTGTCGATAAATATTATTCAACTAATATAAAAGGATATTATGCTATAGGAGATGTAATTTCTAGTATTTCTTTAGCTCATGTTGCTTCTTATGAAGGAATAATTTGTGTAGAAAAAATTACGGGATTAAATCCCTTTACATTAAATTATAACAATGTTCCTATGTGTATTTATTCTAATCCTGAAATTTCATATGTAGGTTTTTCTGAAAAAGAAGCTATAAATAAAGGATATAAATTAAAAATAGGTAAGTTTCCATTTACGGCTTTAGGAAAAGCAAAAGTTAATGATAGTACAGATGGTTTTATTAAAGTAATTTTTGATGAAAAATATGGAGAATTGTTAGGATGTCATATGATAGGTTCTGGAGTTACAGAACTTATTTCTGAAATTGTAGTAGCTCGTAAATTAGAAACAACATCATTTGAATTTAGTCAATGTATTCACCCACATCCTACTATTAGTGAATCTATTATTGAAGCAATAAATAATGCTTATAATAAATGTATTCATATTTAGTTAAATATTTATATGATTAATAAATTTATAGATTTTATAAAAATCTATTGTAAAAGTGGAAATGGTGGATCTGGTCTAATACATTTTAGAAGAGAAAAATTTATTAATAAAGGAGGTCCTGATGGAGGAGATGGAGGAAAAGGAGGAAATGTAATAATTAAAGGAAATAATCAATTATATACAATATCTCATTTAAAATATAAAAAACATAATATAGCTGAAAATGGAAAAAATGGAGGGATAAATAGGATTACTGGTTCTAATGGAAAAGATTGTATAATAGAAGTTCCAATTGGAACTATTATTAAAGATGAATATAAAAATATTATTATGGAAATATTAAATCATAATGAAAAAAAAATATTATTATATGGAGGAAAAGGAGGAAAAGGAAATTGGCATTTTAAAAATGCTATATGTCAAGCTCCTTTTTATTCTGAAAAAGGAAAAATTGTAAAAGAATTTTGTTTTTTTTTAGAATTAAAAATTCTAGCCGATGTAGGAATTATTGGATTTCCAAATTCTGGAAAATCCACTTTAATATCTATTATTACATCATCTAAACCAAAAATATCTAATTATCCATTTACTACATTAAATCCTAATATAGGTATACTTAATTATAAAAAATTTAAAAAATTAGTTATAGCAGATATTCCTGGAATAATAAAAGGTGCTTCAAAAGGAAAAGGATTAGGATTTAAATTTATGAAACATATTCAACGTAATAGAATTATATTAATTATGATTTCTTGTGAAGAAAAGAATTATATTAAAGAATATAATATAATATTAAATGAATTAAATTTTTTTGATAAAAAAATTTTAAATAAAAAACGTTTATTATTAATTTCTAAATCTGATCATTTAGATAATGAATTAAAATATGAAATTATAAATAAATTAAAAAAAAATGAAAAATATATTTTTATTTCCTCTTTTTCTAAAGAAGGATTAGATGAATTAATAAATTATATATGTAATATTATTTAATATAATATATCAAAATTAATCTCATTCCAAATTTTCCAAGAAAGATTTGCCTGTAAATAAAGCATATTTAGTCCATTTTGGACAATACATCCTATATTTTTTCCTTTTTTTAAAAATAAAGTTTCTTTAGGATTATAAACTAAATCATATAAATAATGTTTTTTTGACAGAAATTCATAAGGAATATTAGGACATTCATTAATATTAGGATATGTTCCCAATGGAGTACAATTAATAATAATATTATTATTATTAATAATTTCTTTAGAAATATTTGAATAAGAAATACCATTTTTTTTATTTCTTGAAACAACAAGATATTTTATACCTAATTTTGTTAAAACATATATTATAGATTTAGATACTCCACCATTACCTAAAATTAAGGCATTATTATGATATGATTTTAATTTAAGTTTAAATGAATTTTCAAATCCATATATATCTGTATTATAACCTATAGTAATATCATTTATGATTTTAACAGTATTTATTGATCCTATTTTTTTTAAATTATTATTAATGATATTAATCTTAGAAATTATTTTTTTTTTATATGGAATAGTTACATTAAATCCTAAAAAATTTTTATTTACTTTTATTATTTCATTTATTAATGATAATTTTTTTATATCAAAAATATTATATATAGTATTTTTTATATTTTCTTTTTTAAATTTTCTTTTAAAAAAAGAATTAGAAAAAGAATAACTAATATTTTTACCTACTAATCCATATATTTTAATCATAATTTTTAGAATTTATATATTCTCTATATTTAGCTTTTATTAATTTTTTCCTTTTTCTTTCAGAAGGTTTAATATAATGTTGACGTTTACGTAATTTTTTTAAAATACGAGCTTTATCAAATTTTTGTTTACATTTTTTTAAAACTCTATCTATAGATTCTCCTTCTTTTACATTTGTAATTAATTTCATAATTATTATAATTTATTTTAAAATAGTAAAGATTCTATTCCAACGTAATTTAAATATTTTTTTTTTATTAAAAATTAAATTTAATATTATAAATAATGGCTTTCCTACTATATAATCATATGGTAAAAAACCCCAATAACGAGAATCTAATGAATTGTTTCTATTATCTCCCAATAAAAAATAATAATTTTTTTTAATTTTATAATTAGATGTTTTTTTATTATTTATAAATATATTACCATCTTTTAATTTTAATGAATTTTTTTCATATTTAACAATTATATCTTTATATAAATTTATATTTTTTTTATTTATAGATATATTATCTCCTATTTTTGGTATATATATAGGACCATAATTATCACGATTCCAGAATTTATCTTCTGGAAAAATATTATATTCTTTTAAATATTTTGGCATAATATTTTTTTTTATATATAAAATATTTTTTTTAAAAAAATTAATTTTATAATCATTAATTTTTATATTATATATATAATCTTTTTTTAAACATAATTTTTTTAAAAAAAATAAAATATTGAATGAATTAAAAATTTTTTGAATTTTATAAAAAAAAACATTTTTGTCATTTGATTTTAAAATTCCATTTATATAAATAAAACCATTTTTAATTTTTAAATTATCTCCTGGTAAACCTATACAACGTTTAATATAATATTTTGTCCTATCAATAGGAATTTCTTTTAAATCATTTGGAAAATTAAATACTAAAATATCATTATATTTAATAGTTTTAAACTTAGGTAATCTAATATAAGGTAATTTTATATAATTTATATAAGATTTTATTCCTAAAAATTTAATTTCATTATTTTCTGATGGAAAAAAAATTTGAGTTATAGGAATTCTTATTCCATAATGGAATTTACTTACAAATAAAAAATCTCCCACTAATAAACTATCTTGCATAGAAGGAGTAGGAATAAAAAAAAATTGAATTATATATATTTTTATAAAAGAAGAAAAAATAAAATAAGAAAATAAAGATGTTTTCTTTTTATTATTAATGTTATTTAACAAAACCTTATTTTTTATATTTAAATATATTAAATAAGCCCCCATTGTTAAAAATAATATTTTTTTATTATGACGTTCTTTATAAAGATTTATTATATCTAAACATAATAAAGGATATATTAAAAAAAAAATTATAGGAAAATATAATAATATAGACCACCATATCGGTCTTTTTAAGATACTCATTAATATAATGACATTATATATTGGAATTATAGCTTCAAAAAGTTTTCTTTTATATTTTATATATATATTATAAGTCGCTAAAAAATATATTATTTTAATAATTATTATTAATAATAATATTTTAAATATTAAAAATTTTATTATTTTATAATTTTAAAACATCTTTCATAGAAAAAATTCCAGTTTTTTTAAATAACCATTCAGCTGCAATTATTGAACCTAATGCGAACCCTTTTCTATTATTAGCATTATGTTTAATTTCTATACTATCAATAGATGAATTATATATTACAGAATGTATTCCTATTATATTATTTATTCTTTTTGAGTCTATATATATGGACTTTTTTTTTTTTTTAAAATTAATTAATCCCCAATTATCACAATATTTTTCTATAATTATATCTTCTGCTAAAAGCAAAGCAGTTCCACTTGGTGTATCTAATTTATTTTTATGATGTATTTCTTTTATACTTACTTTATAATCTAAATTAGATTTAAACATTAATTTTGCTAATAATTTATTTATATAAAAAAGAATATTTACACCTATACTAAAATTAGGAGAATAAAGGAATGATCCATTGTATTTTTTACATTTTTTTTTTATAAAAAAAAAATGTTTATACCAACCTGTAGTTCCACAAACTACAGATATATTATTTTCAATACAAATAATTATATTTGAAACAGCATATTTAGGAGAACTAAATTCTATGACCATTTCTATATCATTTTTTTTTAATTCTTTATAAGTTGGTGTTTTATTAGTAATAAAACTAATTTTATGACCACGTAGTATAGCTTGTTTTTCTATAGATTTTCCCATTTTTCCATATCCTATTAATCCAATATTCATATTTTTATATTAAAAAAAAAATTATTATTTATCCAGTAATATAACTTTATAAATGTTAATATAAAAATAAAAAAGTATTTGCTCTCTCTTCTGTAGAGAAGAATTTTTTATAAAATAATTAAACTATCTGTTTCTCTCTGACTAGAGATACTACTTTTTTGTTTTTAATAAAAGAATTAAATAATTTTTTAAAAAATTATTTATATTTCCATCCATTACTGAATTTATATTTGATGTTTCATATCCAGTTTTTAAATCTTTAACTAATTTATAAGGATGCATAATATAATTCCTTATTTGAGATCCCCATTCTATTTTTTTTAATTTATTTTTTTTTCGTATAATATTTTTATTTTTTTTTTCAATATAATATAAACGAGATTTAAGTAATTTTAAGGCTTTAGTTTTATTATTAATTTGTGATCTTGTTTCAGTATTTTCAATAATTATATTAGTAGGTTTATGATGTAATCTAACTCCAGTTTCAACTTTATTTACATTTTGTCCACCAGATCCTCCTGATCTAAATGTAGACCATTTTATATCTGAATTATTTATTTGAATTTTTATATCATCATTAATTAATGGATATATATATACAGAAGCAAATGATGTATGTCTTTTAGAATCATCAAATGGAGAAATTCTTACTAATCTATGAACTCCATTTTCTCCTTTTAAAAATCCAAAAGGATAAAAACCTTGAACTTCAAAAAGAATATATTTTAAACCTCCAACATCTCCTTGTAAATTATATAATTCTTTTATAGAATAATTATTTTTTTCTGCCCACATAGTATACATTCTATATAACATAGAAACCCAATCACAACTTTCTGTTCCTCCAGCTCCTGGAGTTATTTGTATAATAGCATTTAATTTATATACTTTTTTAGTAAAAAGTATTTTACTTTCAATTTTATAAATTGAATTTTTAATTTTATTTAATTTATTAATTAATTCTATTTTTTTTAGAAATTTTATATTTATTAATAAAATTTTTATATCATATAATAATTTATATATAAAAATATATAAATATTTTACTTTTTTTTTATTTTTTTTTTTATATTTTATATTTTTTATTTTTAATAAAAAATAAAAAAATTTAATTTTTATCCATATTTTTTTTATTTTTTCTTTTGCTATCATTAATTTAATAAATTAAAAATTCATAATAATATTAAATATTATTATATATATATAGGACATTTAGCTCAGTTTGGTAAGAGCGTTATCTTGACAGGGTAAAGGTCATTGGTTCAAATCCAATAATGTCCATTTGTTTCATAAACATATTTATTAATTTAAAATAAATGAAAAAACTTTTGGGTCTTGGTATTGCTTTAATAACTCCTTTTAATAAACAAGGAAAAATAGATTTTACGTCTCTTGAAAATTTAGTTTCTTCTGTAATAGATGGAGGAGTTAAATATTTAGTATTATTAGGAACTACTGGTGAAGCTTGTACATTAAAGTTAAAAGAAAAAATTGATATTATAAATTGTGTAAAAAATGTTAATAATGATAGATTACCTATTGTTTTAGGGATAGGTAGTAATAATACTAAAAAAGTAATATATAATTTAAACAGAATAAATTTAGATCGTATTGATGCAATTTTATCTGTTTGTCCTTATTATAATAAACCTACTCAAAAAGGAATTTATAATCATTTTAAAAAAATATCTGATAATACTGATAAAAATATTATTATTTATAATGTTCCACATAGAACTGGTTGTAATATTAATATAGAAACTATTAATAAATTAATTAAAAAAAAAAATATTATAGGCATAAAAGAAGCTTCAGGAAATTTGATACAATCATATAATTTTATAAAAAAAAAAACTTCAAAAAAATTTATAATTTTATCTGGTGATGATAATTTAGTATTACCTATAATTTTGGGAGGAGGAGATGGAATTATATCTGTTATAGGACAAGCCTTTCCAAAAGAATTTTCTAAAATAATTTTATTAATTAAAAAAAAAAAAATTAATTATGCTTATAAAATATATTATAATATAATTAATATTATATCTTTAATTTTTAAAGAAGGTAATCCTTCTGGAATAAAAACTTTATTAAAATTAAAAGGATTATGTCATGAATATGTTAGATTACCTTTATTTAAAAGTAGCCCAAATTTTGAAAAAAAACTTTTTTTGGAACTTAAAAAAGTTCATTTATTTAATGAATATATTCATTAATTTATTATTTTTTTTTAAATATGAAAAATCATTTATGATTCATAATCATAAAATGATTAATTTAATTCAAATTTTTGATAAAACTCAAATAACAAATAAAAGATTTAAAAAAAATATAAAAAGAGCACTTAATTTTTTTCATAAAGAAAAATATGAAGAAACTTTAAAAGTTTTAAAAGAGGTTTTATCTGAAAAGAAAAATTCGTTAAATAAAGAAAAAACAATTTATAAAAAAATTATATTTTTTAGAGGATTATGTAATTATTTTTTATTAAATTTTGATACAGCTATTTTAGATTTTAAATCTGTTTTTTTTAAATTTGATACTAATTTTCTTTCAGAAGAAAGTCTTTTTTATCTAGGAATGTGTTATTATTTTAAATCTAATGATTTTAATTTTGATCAAAAAAATACTTACAAAGTAATAGATTTGTTTTTAAAATTTAAACAATTATATCCTAATAGTATTAGAATAAAAGAAGTTGATTCTAACCTTTATAAGGCTGTTTTTAAAATAAAACAAAAACACTTAACAATAGCATATTATTATTTTAATAAAAAAAACTATAAATCTTCACTAATAATATTTAAATATTTAATTAAATATTTTCTATATATGCCAGATTCTCAAATATTTTATATATATATGATTATATCACAATATAAAATAGAAGAAAATAATAAAAATTATTCTTTTCAAGAAACAAGAAAATTATATGATAATTATTTATCTTTTTTTAAAAAAAATGATAATAATTTTAAAATTGAAAACAAATTAAAAATTTCAAATAAAATTCTATTTTTATTTAAAAAAATAGAATCATATTTAATTATTGTTGATATTTATTCTAAACTTTATTTAAATAAATAAAAATTTATGATTGATTTAAAATATAAAAACAGTGATTTATCTACTTATAGTATAGATCTAAAAAAAATTGAAAATACAGGAAATAATATATATGATCTAGTTCAGATTCTAGCAAAAAGAGCTTATCAAATAAATTATTTTATGAAAGAATCATTATATAGTAAAATAGGTATTTTTGGACAAGAAAAAGATAAATTTGAAAAAATTATTTTAAATGATTTAAGAATTAAAATTTCTAAAAAATATGAAATTATGACCAAACCTACATCTATTTCTATAATAGAATTTTTAGATTATCTTCTTTCTTTTAAAAAAATTAAAAAAAAACTTAAAAATTAATTTTTTCCTTCTTTAAAGAGAGGACAGTTTTTTGTTATATTCAAATAAAAAAAACTTCAATAAGTTTATTCTCTCATTTATAAAAAAAATTTTTTTCTCCTCTCTCTAAAGAAAGAAAAAATAAAAAGTAAATTTTATTTCTTTTATAAATATAAAAAAAAATTTTTAAAAAAGCAAATACTTTTTTTTTATAATCATTTATTAGTAATAAAATATTTTAAATAAAAATTTGTATTTTATCTTATATGGTAAATTAAAATAACCGTTAAAAATTCCAATTTTATTTATTTTTCTTTTTTCTAAAAAAATTTTTTTTATTTTATTTTTTTTTAAAAAAAAAATTTTTTTTATATTTTTTTTAGTAATTGATCCTAGTAATTTTCCATTTTTTCCTAATTTAAGATAAAAAGTAATTTCTATTTTTTTTTTTTTTTTTAAAAAAAAAAAAATTTTTTTTAGGTTTTTTATTTTATTTTGAATTATTTTTTTTTTAAATTCAATTATTTTTTTTCTAACTGAATTAGTCGCAATTATTACATAACGTTTAGGTAATAAAAAATTACGACCATAACCAGGTTTAACATCTATTTCTTCGAATTTTTTTCCTAAATTGTTATTTTTTTTTAATAAAATTACTTTCATATGATGAATTTATTATTAATAATATTATTTTCTTAATATATCAGTTATATATGGTAATAAACCAATTTGTTTACATCTTTTTACTGCTATTTTTATTTTTCTTTGAAATTTTTTTGAAGTTCCAGTAATCCTTCTAGGAAGAATTTCTGCTCTTTCATTTAAAAATTTAATTAAAAATAATGGATTTTTAAAATCAACATAACCTATATTTGCTTTTTTAAAAAAACAATATTTTTTTTTCTCTTTTAATTTTACTTCAAAAGGAGTTAAAAATCTTAATTCTATTTCTTCAAGATTTTGTTTATATTTTATTTTTTTTTTTTTTTTTAATTTTTTTTTTAAATTAAAAATAATTTTTTTATTTTTTTTTTTATTTAAAATAATATTATTATTTAATAATTTATACTCATCTAATCTAAAATAGATTTTTTTATTTTTTAAAATTTGATTAATTTCATTATTAAAATATTCTAATATTTTATTTTTTATTGGAAAAATTGCTGTTTTAATTTTTTTTATAGAATATTTTTTAGGTTTCGCTACTTCCGTTTCCGGTTTATATTTTGCTACTTTCGTTTCCGGTTTATATTTCGCTACTTCCGTTTCCGGTTTATAATCTTTTTTAGGTTTTGCTACTTCCGTTTCCGGTTTATATTTCGCTACTTCCGTTTCCGGTTTATATTTTGCTACTTTCGTTTCCGGTTTATATTTCGCTACTTCCGTTTCAGGTTTAAGTTTTCTTTTATAAGATCTTTTAGGTTTTGCTACTTCCGTTTCCGGTTTATATTTCGCTACTTCCGTTTCAGGTTTAAGTTTTCTTTTATAAGATCTTTTAGGTTTTGCTACTTCCGTTTCCGGTTTATATTTCGCTACTTCCGTTTCAGGTTTAAGTTTTCTTTTATAAGATCTTTTAGGTTTTGCTACTTCCGTTTCAGTTTTATAATCTTTTTTAGGTTTTGCTACTTCCGTTTCAGGTTTATAATCTTTTTTAGGTTTTGCTACTTCCGTTTCAGGTTTAAGTTTTCTTTTATAAGATCTTTTAGGTTTTGCTACTTCCGTTTCAGTTTTATAATCTTTTTTAGGTTTTGCTACTTCCGTTTCAGGTTTAAGTTTTCTTTTATAAGATCTTTTAGGTTTTACACCTTCAATTGAAGTTTCATTAACGTTTTTTATCTTTTTTTTATAAGATCTTTTAGGTTTTACACCTTCAATTGAAGTTTCATTAACGTTTTTTATCTTTTTTTTATAAGATCTTTTAGGTTTTACTATTTTAGTCTCAGTTTCAATATTATTTTTTTTCATTTTTATTATTTTATTATATTTATATATAATTTTTTTTTTAAAAAAAATCTGCCTGAACCAAATTACTTTTATTTCTTTTTATGTATAAAGAAGCATCTTTATCTATTTTAACAGAAAAAAATCTAATGATTCTTTCATCGCGTCTTATTTTTAATTCTAATTTAGAAATAAATTGAGAATTTACTTTATAATAAAAAACATGATAATATCCATTAATTTTATTTTGTATATAATAAGCTAATTTTTTTAAACCCCAATGTTCTTGAAACAATAATTTTGCTTTTTTTTTAAAAAAAAAATCTATGTATTCATAGACACAATATTTCATCTGTTCTTCAGAAAGAACAGGATTTAAAATAAAAAGAGTTTCATATTTCATATTTAATATTTATTAATTAAGTGGAGCTGACGGGATTCGAACCCGTGTCCAAACAAGTAATATTATAAGCTTTCTACATATTTATCTTATAAAAAAAAAATAATTCTAAGTAAAATAACAAGAAATTTTAACAAAGAAAATAGTTCTATATAAATTTTAGAAAAATTTAGAACCTCAATTTTTCCTATTCTTACTATATTTTATATTTTATTCTTTTGTAAGAAAAAAAAAATAAAATAATATCTTGCTTTCGCAGTTTATGCGAATTTACTCTTTATTAATAAATAATATTAAGCAGCAAGAGCATAATTTGTTTTGTCGGTTTTTTTTTGTAATTAATTTTACGTGATTACATTACAATACACGATATGCTTACTTATATATTAATCTTGATGTCAATTCCAATACAGCCCCTCACTAAATTTAAATTAGTACAATATTTATTATAAAATAGGTATTACTGATATAAAAGATTTTTTTTTTTTTTCAAAAAAAACTTTTCCATAAATTAAAGAATGAATTGAATAATCTTTCCCCATATATACATTTTTTTTAGGATGATGTTTTGTTCCCCGTTGTCTTATAATTATACTTCCAGGTTTAGCAATTTGTCCTCCAAATAATTTAACTCCTAGACGTTTTCCAATAGAATCACGTCCATTTCTAGAACTTCCTACACCTTTTTTATGTGCCATATTTTTTATTTTTTTTCAAAAGAAATAATTTTTATCTGTGTTAAATATTGTCTATGTCCTTTTTTTAATTTATATCCTTTTCTTCTTTTTTTTTTAAAAATAATTAATTTATTAGATCTAAAATGTTTTATTATCCTAGCTTTTATTTTTATATTATTTATAATTGGATTACCAATCATAATTAATTTTTCTTTTTTAAAAAAAAATATATGATTAATATATATATCATTTCCTATTTTTTCTTTTTCTAAAAAAGGAATATAAATAGAACGATTTAAATAAGCTTTATATTGATAACCTAATATTTCAAAATATGCTTCCATTAATTAATAATTAAATTTTTATTTGTGGTCTCAGCTGGATTTGAACCAGCGACTACCTGATTATGAGTCAGGTGCTCTAACCAACTGAGCTATGAGACCATAAATTTATAGCGGAGAGAAAGGGATTCGAACCCTTGAATATTTTTAATATATACATGTTTTCCAAACATGTGCCTTAAACCTCTCAGCAATCTCTCCTTTTTAAAATTAATATAATTATTTTTTTTAAAATAAAAAATATTTTTTTTTTTAAAAAAATGCATTTTTTTGAAATCTAGGAAAAGGTATAATATCTTTAATATTATTTATATTTGTAATAAATTGAATTAATCTTTCAAATCCTAATCCAAATCCACTGTGAGGAACAGATCCAAAACGTCTTATATTTAAATACCACCAAAGAGATTTTATATTTAAATTTAACTCAATCATACGTTTTAATAAAAAATTATATCTTTCTTCTCTTTGAGACCCTCCTATAATTTCACCTATTATAGGAAATATTACATCCATAGCCGCTACAGTTTTATTATCATCATTGATACGCATATAAAAAGGTTTAATTCTTAACGGATAATTATATATAATTATAGGACAATTATTAAAATAATGTTCTGATAAAAATTTTTCATGTTCAGATTGTAAATCTGTTCCCCATTTAACTGGAAAAAAAAATTTTCCATTTTTATTATATTTACTATATTTTAGAATTTTTATAGCATTAGTATAACTTATCCTTTTAAAAGAAGAATTTAATATAGAATATAATCTATTAATATTTTTTTTTTCTAAAAAGAATAAATCATCATAACAATTATTTATCACATATTTAATGACATATTTTAATAAATTTTCTGCTAAAATCATATTATGATTTAATTTATAAAAGGCCATTTCAGGTTCTATCATCCAAAATTCAGATAAATGTCTAAAAGTATTAGATTTTTCTGCACGAAAAGTTGGTCCAAATGTATAAATTTTTCCTAAACCTGAAACGGCTGCTTCTCCTTGTAATTGACCAGATACAGTTAAATATGTAAAATCTCCAAAAAAATCTAAAGTCTTATTTATTTCTCCAAATTCATTTATTGGAATTTGTTTCAACTTAAAATTTGTAACTTTAAACATATCTCCTGCTCCTTCAGTATCATAAGTTGTAATAATAGGAGTATTTATATAAAAAAAATTTTTTTTATAAAAAAATTTGTGTATTGAAAAAGCAATATTATGACGTATTCTCATAATAGAACTAAAAATATTTGTTCTAAATCTTAAATAAGATTGTTCTCTTAATTTTTTTAAACTATGTTTTTTTTTTTGTAAAATAGTCTTTTGTAAATCTTCCATTTTAAAAGATCCCAAAATCTTAATTCTATTTGCATAGATCTCTATATTTTGTTTTTGACCTTTACTTAATACTAAAATTCCTATTATTTCTAAGGAAACTCCTATATTAATTTTTTTTAAAAAAAAAATATTAAAATATTTATTATCAATAATAATTTGTAAATCTTTTAAAGAAGATCCATCATTTATATTTAAAAAATAATTATAACGAAAATGTTTTACCCATCCTTTTACATTTATTTTTTTAAATAAAAAAAAATTATAATTAATTAATATATTATATATATAATTTGAATTTATTATCATTAAATTGTTAATATTTCTTTTTCTTTTTGTTTAAAAATAACATTTATTTTTTCTAAATATTTATCAGTTATATTTTGTATTTCATTTTTTTTTTTTTTTAAAAAATCTTCTTCTAAATAAGAAAATTTTTTTAATTTTTTATTAACTTCATTTCGAAGATTTCTTATTTCAATTTTTTTTTTTTCTAAAAAAAATTTTACCTTTTTTATTAATTTTTTTCTAGTTTCTTCTGTTAATTTAGAAATTTTTAATTTTATCATTTTTCCATCATTTATAATGATGAAACCTCTATCTTCTTTTAATAAAGTTTTATAAATAATATTTAAATATTTTTTTTCCCAAGGTTTTATGAAAACAGTAATTGCATTTACTTTTAATATAGTAGATAGATTATTTATAGGTACTTTCTGCCCATAATATTCTATATTAATAGAATCTAAAAAATTTTCATTTATTCTATCTATTCTAATTTTTAAAATTTTTTTTTTAAATTTTTCCTTTTTATCTTTTACTTCTAATTTAAATTTTTTGATTAAATCAAACGATTCTTTCATTTTTTTTTTAAAAAAATATATTTATATATTAAAATAAAAATTTTTTAATAGTTTGTTTATAATAAAATTTATTTATAAAATAATATATAAAATATATCAAATATTGATAGTCTTAATATTTATATATTGTATATTAAATAATAAAACAGATGAGATAGATAATTAAAGATTATGTAAATAGGTTACAAAATTTAGAAGGGACCTATTTAAGACATTAAATTATTACAAATTTAAAAAAAAATTACTTATATTAAAGTATACAAATATATAAATATAATTTATATTGAACAAAATGAATAATTTTTTATCTATATTAAGATATCTAATAATAGAGCTATTTTTGGAATTAAATTTTCAACCAGCTTATAGTGAGAATAAAATTATGATAAAAGAAAATTTTAATAAAGAAAATTTTCAACCAGCTCATAGTGAGAATAAAATTATGATAAAAGAAAATTTTAATAAAGAAAATTTTTTTAAAATAAAAAAAATTAAAATATATGGAAATAATGAAATATTATCTTTAATAGATTTAAAAGAAGGAGATAAAATTGATATAAAAAAATATAATTTTGATAAAACTATAAATAATTTATTAAAATATGGTAATTTTAAAGATATAAAAATTCATATACATTATCTTAATAATAAAGAAATTATATTAGAGATATCATCTAATGAAATTGATTATTTTAATACTATTGAAGTAATAGGAATTACTGAAAAAGAATCAAAATTAATTTTTGATAAAGATTTTTTAAAAAAAGATTTAAATGATGATTTAATTATTTTTTTTTTAAAAAGAATTAATGAATTTTATGAAAAAAAAGGATATACAAATATCCAATATCAAATGGATTATGAAGAGAATAATAAATTAAAAATTACAGTAAAAAAAGGAAATTTATTTAAAATAAAAGATTTAATAATTGAAGGAAATAATTTTTTTTCAAAAGAGGAAATAAAAAATATAATGATCAATTCTTTTAAAGAACAAATCTTTGTTAAAGACAAATTTAAATTAGATCAAGAAAATTTAATTAATCTTTTTAAAATAAATGGATTTAAAGAAGTAAAAATTCTTTCAGAAAAAATAAAAAAAATTAATAATAATTATTATTTATTAAATCTAAAAATAGATCAAGGTAATCAATACTTTTTAAGAAATTGTTCTTTTAAAGGAAATAAATTTTTTAACGATAACATTTTAAAACAAAAATTTAATTCAATTCAAAATAAAATTTTTAATTTATTAGAAATAAAAAGTTTGGTATTAAATGAATCTAATCCCAATAGTCTAATTTCAGAATATAAAAAAAATGGATATTTCAATCCAAAATTTAGTTTTTCTGAAAAAAAGGTAGATGATAATGTTCTTGATTTAGAGATTTCTATATTAGAAAATGAAAAATTTTATTTTAATAAAATAAATTTAATAGGAAATAAAAAAGTAAAAGATAGTATTCTTTTACAAGAAATTACCTTCTCTCCAGGAGACTTATGGTCTCATAAAAAAATTATAAAATCATTAGAAAATTTAAAGAAATTAGATTTATTTGAAAATGTGGATTGGAATAATGAAACCAATAAAACAAAAAATCAAGTAGATATTAATTTTTTATTTACTGAAAAAAAAAATAGTGAGATAAACTTTAAAATGAATTATAAAGTTCCTGATTTATTTGGACAATTTTTTTTAAAAATAAAGAATTTTTCTTTATTAAATTTTTTAAAATTTAATAAAAGGCCATATGGGGATAATCAAAAAGTTAATTTTTTAATAAATTTAGGAGAAAATTTAAAAGAAATTAATCTATCTTTTATAGATCCCAAATTATTTAATTTTAGTAAATTTAAATTAAATTTATTTTCTTCTAAAGAAAAAAAGAAAAATAATATTGAATCTAATTCAAACCCAAATTTAAATGAAGAAAAAAATTATTATTTGACAAAAAATAAAAATTCAATTAAATTTATAAAAAAATTAAAAAAAATGAATAAACTAGAATTTCATATAAATTATGATTCTAATAAGAAATCTTTTTTTAATAAAAACAATTTGATAACAAAAGTTATTAAAACATCAAAAAATTTAAAATTTAAATTTTTGTTTAATAAAAACACAATTGATAAAAAACAAATTTTCATGAAAACAGGTGAAAATTTTAAATTAAAGTCAATTTTTACCTTACCTTCTTTATTAAGAATTTCTAATTTTAAAAAAAAATTTTTTGAATATTTTCAATTTCAATTGAAAACGATTTTGTATAATCAATTTTTTAATAATTTGATGACTAAAATAGGATATGAATTTGGATTTATCTTGAATAATAATTCAAATAATCTTAATAATTTTTATATGGGAGGAACAAATTTTGAAAAAGATAATTTAAATAAAGAAAATTTTATTCCTTTAAGAGGATATTCTGAACCTAATAAATTTTTGGGAGTTATAACTCCCAAAAATGGAGGAGTGATTTATAATAAATATAAATCAGAATTAAGATATTTAATATTGGATAAAAATTGGTTTAAATTTTGGATTTCTAATTTTTTTGAAGCTGGAAATATATTTGATAATTATAAAAATTTTTCTCTTTTCAATTTAAAACGTTCTATAGGAACTGGACTTAGACTTTTTGTAAATTATATTGGATATTTAGGATGTGATTTATCTTATAGATTGGATAAAACTCTTGATAAGACTACTAAACCAGGATGGAAATTGAATTTTATATTTGATAATAAATTTTAATTATTGGATAAAAATGATTTCTTATAAAGTAAGATAAATTTGTAATTATTATTACTTTAATAATAAAATTAATTTCATATAAAAAATATGGAACTGTATAAGCTATAAGAGTAATAATATATCTTATAAACATTATAAACATATAAATAATTTGTATTATAATATATATTTTTTTATACCAAAAAACATATATAATATAAATAATATAATTAATATTATATTAATAATATATCCATATAATTGCATTTTATCAAAAATAATAGTAAAAAAATTTTTTATATATAAAAAGATATAAGTCATAATTATTTAATTATTAATTTTTTTTTTTTTTATGAAATGATCTAATAAATCATTAAATGATAATATAATTATTATTATAATAATAATAAATAAAATGTAAAAAATATATAAAATATTTACATTTTCTCCTTTAGCATAGGAATGTAATCCTGATAAATAATAATTTACTCCAAAATAAGTCATAACTATAGATAATAGAGATAAAAAACTAAAAAAATTAAAAATATAGATTCCTTTAAATAAAGGAATAAACCTCATATGTAAAATAAAGACATAAACCATTATAGTAATTAATGCCCATGTTTCTTTTGGATCCCAATTCCAATAAGTTCCCCAACTTTCATTTGCCCAAATAGCTCCTAAAAAAGTTCCTATAGTTAGAAAAAAAAGACCTATTATCATAGATAATTCATTAATAATAGTTAATTCAAAAATTATAAATTCTAGTCTTTTTTTTCTTATTTTTTTATTTAAAAATAAAAATATTAAAACTAATAATCCTAAAAAAGAACTAACAATTAAAAAGCCATAACTTGATATGATAATTGCAACGTGGATAATTAACCAATAAGATTTAAGAACAGGTGTTAAATTTGTAATTTCAGGATTAATTAAATTGAAATATGCTATAAATAATAAAATACTTGATGTAATACAAGATACTCCTGGTACAAATAAATTTTTATTTTTTGATAATAATAATCCTGAGAATAAAGTACACCAACTAATAAAAATAATTGATTCATATTCATTACTCCAAGGAGCATGTGAAGACACATACCAACGTATAAATAAACCAAATGTATGATATAAAAAAAATATATATAATAAAATATATAATATATAATTAATAAAATTAATTTTTTTTTTTTTATTAAATATTCTAAAAAAAGAATATAATAATATTATTATACCTAAGTATATGTAACTATACATTAAAAATGTATTAATATTTAATTTATTATATAAAATTTCTAATTTTACTTTCTTATTAGAAGGAATTAAAGAAAGACCATTTTTTTTTTGAAAAGAAATAATATTATCTAATATTTGATTTGGTTTATCCCAATTATTAGTTTTTTTAGAATAAGATAAAGATTCCAAATATTCTTTAAATGGTAAAATATTCTCTAAATTAGATTTTGGATTAATCCAAGGCTCCCAAGCCATATTTTCATTATTAGGAACAGGGAAAATCTTAATATATTTTCCTTTTAAAATATTTGATATCATATTTATGGTCCTAAATAAATCAACTATTTCTTTATCAAAATCATTCCTTTCAAAAGGATTTTTAGAAAAAGCTTCTTTTAATTCTTTTTTAAAAATTAATTCATATTTTTTTTTTTTATCACTATATTTAGTGACATTTTTATAGAAATTAATAAAACAAGTATATCCATCTTCATTAACTTTAAAAAGTTCCAATAATTTTGGTCCTAGTTTTTTATTAACTTTTATAAAAGGATATATAAACCAGTATATATCATTTTTATAAAATGACAATAACCAATTATTGGCATCTATATTTTGAATATGATCTGTTTTAGAAATTTTTCTTAATAATTCTAAGGCTACAGTATTCATTGGTTTAATCCTCCCATTGGAATCTTGAACAAGTATAGTTCCAAATTTTTTAGTATGAGAAGGTTCAAGATAAAATCTTTTTTTATCTAAATTTTTAAAATTAGAATTTCCATAATTAAAATTAATGAAAAAAAAACAAAAAAATATTAAAATAATATGTTTCTTAATATTCAATTTATTTATTGACATAATCATTTAAATTGACTTTTTAATTTACCAAATCGACTGTTCTTACAAAAAGAAATAAAAAACACACTTATTATTAATATAAGATAACCAAAATATGAAATATTATAACCCCAAAAATCATGATTAATATAAAGAATAGTTCCTTTTTCATCTGAATTATATCCAGATTGAAAAAATCTATATCCTTTATAATCAAAAATATTATTCATAGAAATATAAAAATTATTTATTTTATTACCATAAATAATTTGTAATTCACTTTTGAAAAAAGATGGATTTAAAGATCCAGGATATTTTTCTAAAATAAATTTTTTTAATTTTACAAAAAAAGGCAATTCCAATTCTATTGGACCATATGTAATAGATATATTATTTCCTAAAAAATTTATTTTATTTTTAATTAATTTAAAATTTTTTGATATTAAAATATCAAATTTTTTAAACAAATTTTGTTTATAAATAAATCCATTTATATAAGATGGATAATTTGATAAATTATATTTATTATTAATAGGAATTAAATATTTTTTTACTAAAATAGGTTTACTTTTAATAAAAAATTTAAAATTATAGATATTATATATATATGATAATTTCAATTCTGATTTAAGATTTAATGGAGTTTCTATATAAATTTTATTATTTAATTCATAAATATTTATAATACCTTTTACATGTTTATTAAAACTAATATAATATCCTTCTATCTCTTTTAGAGATCCACTTTGTATAAAATGATATTTAGAAATATTATTATTTATAGTAATAATATTAATATATTTTTCACCTAACTTATCATTTATAAAGATTTCTTTTACATTTTTTAAATAATTCTCTAATTTTATTAGAAAAATATTATTTTTAAAATAAAAAAATTTTTCAAAATGATTATGAATATCAGAAATTATATAATTTTGTTTAAAACAAGAACATTTATTATTATCTGACAGATTTATTTGTAAATATTTTTTTTTTGAAAAAAAATGGTTGGATTTATTCCCCTCACGAATTAATAATGTTCCATCAAAACCAAAATATCTTGATATTCCTCCTCCTAAAATAATAAATAAAAATGATATATGAAAAGTTAATATTGGCCATTTTTTTAAATTAAATAATTTATATTTTTTTATATTTCCAATAAAATTTATTACTAATAATAACATTATTATTTCAAACCATTTAGAATAATAAATAATAGCTTGTGCTGTTTCTGTCGAATATTTTTCTTCCAAAAAAGTTGCTATAGCAAGAGCTATTATATATATAATAATAAGTAATAAAAAGAATATTTTTGATAAAAAAAAATTTATAATTTTTTTCATTTATAACAAATTTTATTTTATTTAAATATATATATTTAAATAAAATATAAAAAATAATGTCGAGAATCTTAACAGGAATTAAAAGTACTGGTATTCCACATATAGGAAATGTATTAGGAGTAATGTTACCAATTATTGATATAGTGAATAATTCATTAGAAAAAGTTTTTATTTTAATAGCTGATTTACACTCACTCACAAAAATAAAAAATATTAAAGATATTAAAGATAATACATATAAAATAGCCGCTGCATGGTTAGCTTGTGGATTAAATATAGATAAAGCAATATTATACAAACAATCTGATATTCCTCAAATAACGGAACTTTTTTGGTATTTAAATTGTTTTTTCCCTTATAAAAGATTGAAGTTATCTCATTCATTTAAAAATATTAAGAATTCTAATAAAAATAGAAATATTGGACTTTTTACATATCCCATATTAATGGCAGCAGATATACTTCTTTTTGAAACAAAAATAGTTTTCGTTGGAAAAGATCAATTACAACATATTGAAATAACTAGAAAAATTGCAAAAAAAATTAATAATAAAATTAAAAAAATATTTGTAATACCAGAAGCTAAAATGAAAAAAAATTCAATGTCTATACCAGGGATAGATGGATCTAAAATGAGTAAATCTAAAAAGAATACAATAAATATTTTTTATTCTAAAAAAGAAATAAAAAAACAAATAATGAATATACATACAAATAATAATAAAATATCCTATTATGAGGAATTAAATAATGATATTATATATAATATATATATATTATTAGCTAATAAAGCTGAAATTTTAAATTTTGAAAAAAAAATTCTTTTTGAAAAAGAATTTGGATATGAAAAAGCAAAAATAGAATTATATAAATATATAATATATAGTTTTTCAAATGAAAGAAAAAAATATAAATTTTTTTTAAAAAATAAAAATATAATATATTATATTTTAAATAAAGGAGCTGAAGAAGCTCAAAAAATAGCAAATATTACAATGATAAAAATCAAAAATGCTTTTAATAAAAAAAAATGAATAAAATTAAATATAAAATTTTAAAATTAATAAAAAAAATTGGAATTAAGAATAAAATTGATATTATTATATATAATAATAATAAAATTCTAATTAAAATAGAATTAAATCATATTAATGATAAAAAAAAAATTGAATCAAAAATAAAAAAATGTATATATAAAAATATATATAAAAATATTAAAATTAAAATTATTTCAAATATAAAAGAAAAAAAATATATTAATAATATAAAAAATATTATTGTAATCGCTTCTGGAAAAGGAGGGGTAGGAAAATCAACTATAGCTGCTAATATAGCTTTAACAATATCAAATCTTGGATTTAAAGTAGGATTATTAGATGCTGATCTTTATGGTCCCTCAATACCTTTAATGTTTGATATTGAAAATGAAAAAATATCTATAATAGAGATTGAAAATTGTAAAAAAATACTACCTATTATTAAATATGGCATAAAAATTTTATCTATAGGTTTTTTTTCAGAATTAAATCAAGCTATAGTTTGGCGTGGACCAATGGCAAGTAAAGCTATAAAAGAATTTATAAATGAATCTTTTTGGGATAAATTAGATTTTTTAATAGTAGATTTACCTCCAGGTACTGGAGATATTACTCTCTCTCTAATACAAGAATTAAATATAACGGGCGTTATTTTAGTAAGTACTCCTCAAATAATATCTTTAATAGATGTTAGAAAATCAATAGCTATGTTTAATCTTAAACAGATTAATGTTCCTATAATAGGAATTATAGAAAATATGTCATTTTTTTCTCCTAAAGAATCACCTAATAAAAAATATTATATTTTTGGAGAAGAAGGAGTTAAAAAAATGGCAAAATATTTAAATATTAAATTTTTAGGAGAAATTCCAATAATAGAAAGTATTAGAAAATCTGCTGATTTTGGATGTCCAATTGTATTAAAAAATGAAAAAAAAATATATTATATTTTTCTAAAAATAGCTAAAAAAATAATAAATTTTACATATATAAATAATATATAAACATGAATAGTATAAATATACTATTTGCTGGAAATTCTGGAGAAGGAATCCAATTTCTTGGAAAAATATTTGCATATATATGTACTTCATTAGGAAATTATATAAGTACTGTTTCAGATTTTCCTTCTGAAATACGTTCAACTAATATTAAATCAGGAATTTCTGTATTTAAAATAAATATTAGCCATAAAAAAATCTCATATATAGGAGATAAATATGATGTATTCATAGTAATGAATGCATTTTCATTAAAAAAATATTTAAATAAATTAAAAATTGGAGGAATAATTATAGCTGAAATTTCTGGATTTAATAAAAAACAATTAAAATTAGCAGGATATTTAGAAAATCCTTTAAAAAATAAAAATTATATATTTTATAATATAAAAATTAAAAATAAATTAAACATAAAAAATAATAATATGTTTATATTAGGATTTTTATGTTGGTTTTATAATATATCAATAAATAAAATTAAAAATTTTATAAAAATTAAATTTTTTAAAAAAAAAATTAAAATAAATTTAATTTTATTAAAAGCTGGATTTTTTTTTGGTAAAAAAAACTTTTTTTTAAAAGAAAAAAAATTAAAATTAATTTCTAATTTAAAATTAAAAAATTATATAAATATAAATGGAAACGAAGGTATTTCATTAGGATTAATTGCAGCTTGTAAAAAAGCAAATATAAAAATGTTTTATTCAGGATATCCTATTACTCCAGCTTCAGAAATATTTAGTTATTTATCTAATATTAAAATAAATGGAATAAAAACATTTCAAGCTGAAGATGAAATATCTGCTATTACTTCATCAATAGGAGCATCTTATTCAGGTCATTTAGGTATGACTGGAACTTCAGGCCCTGGAATGTCACTTAAACAAGAAGGATTAGGTTTATGTTTTATGTTAGAACTACCATTAGTAGTTATAAATGTTCAACGTGCTGGGCCTTCTACAGGATTACCAACTAAAACAGAACAATCCGATTTATTGCAAGCTTTTTATGGAAGACATGGAGAATGTCCTATTCCAATACTGGCTTCTAAATCTCCTTCTAATTGTTTTTATATATCTTTTATTGCTTGTAAAATTGCTATAGAATATATGACTCCAGTTATAATCCTTAGTGATGGATATATAGCAAATTGCTATGAAACATGGAAAATTCCTAAAGAAAAAAAATTAAATAAAATTAAAATTAATTATAATAAAAATATTATATATTTTCCATATGAAAGAAATAAAAATGGAGTAAGATATTGGGTTAAACCAGGTAATATAGGCTTTGAAAATATAATAGGAGGATTAGAAAAAAAACATT
This sequence comes from Candidatus Karelsulcia muelleri PSPU, assembly GCF_000829155.1. GTDB lineage: Bacteria > Bacteroidota > Bacteroidia > Flavobacteriales > Blattabacteriaceae > Karelsulcia > Karelsulcia muelleri_A. Next base: position 186,062 of record NZ_AP013293.1, on the reverse strand, counting down.
TAACAGGAAATGTATCTACTGATAAAGATAATCATGAATTGATGATAAAATATCGTCAAAATAAAATAAATAAAATAAAAAAATATTTACCTATTCAAAAAATTAATATAGGTAAAAAAAAAGGAAAATTACTAATATTAAGTTGGGGATCTACTTATGGTTGTATAACAGAAGCAGTTAAAAAACTGATTATAAAAGGATATTCTGTATCTAGTATGCATTTAGAATATCTCTATCCATTTCCTAATGGAATTAAAGAAATAATATATAATTTTGAAAAAATTCTTATTCCCGAAATAAATAATGGTCAATTAATTAATATTATACGAAATAATTTTTTAATAGATCCAATTGCTTTAAATAAAATAAAAGGAATTCCTTTTACAATATCTGATATAATGAATAAAGTATATCAGTTAATTTAAAATTTAATTAAAATATGCCAAACGGAAAAAAAAGAAAAAAAAAAAAAATAGCTACACATAAACGTAAAAAAAAAAGTAGAAAAAATAGACATAAAAAAAAATAGCTATAAACGTAAAAAAAAACATGCGGGTATGGTGGAATTGGTATACACGCTAGACTTAGGATCTAGTATCTTTACAGATATGGGGGTTCAAGTCCCTTTACCCGCACTTTATTAAACATGGATGACAAAAATTATATACGTGCTGAACTCAAAATTCAGTTACAAATATTCAATAGAAATAATTTTAAAATTTATAATTTTTAAAATTTTAACTTTAATTTTAAAAAACTATTTTTATATTTTAAATATAAATAAATATACTTTATTTTATACACTTTATATATTTCCATATATATTAATATATATATATATTAAAAATAATAAAAATAATAAAAAAATTATATTTTTAAAAAAAAAAAATAAAAAAATAAATTATTATTTTTTTTTTATTTTTATAATTTTTATAATATTATTTAATAATTATTTTTGTGGATTAAATAAATTTTTTGTTTCAAAACAATCTTTGAAAGATATAAAAAATTTAGATATAAAAACATATAAATATCCATATATATTTATACCTACAATAACACTATTAGCCCCATTTTTTGAAGAAATATTATTCAGAGGAATAATATTAAATATATTATATAATAATGAAGATCCTATAAAAGCCATTTTATTTTCTTCATTATTATTTGGATTTATTCATATGAATATATTACAATTTATAAGTGGATTTTTTATAGGAAATATTATTGGAGTTAGTTATGTAACTACTTTCTCGATAAATATATGTATATTAATACATATATATAATAATATGATTGCTATAATATCATCAAATAAATTTTTATCATTATATGATAAATCTAAAATTTTAATTTTGATTTTATCAATTACAATTGTAATTGATAAAAAATTAAATAATAAAATTAGATGGGCCTACTTATAAAAAGTTATTAAGAATATTTAAGTGCATCTACCATACGAATAGCTGAATTAACATTCATTACTAATGGTAACTCCAAATAAATAGTTGTATTTGATTTATATCAGATAAGATTGGATATTTTATACATTTTATTACCCCCCGTTCTTTATAAATTTTTTAACAATTATTAAAATAATTAAATACTGCATTTCCTATTTGTGAATGATATTTTACTATATGTATTCCACAATTTTTTAAAATATTTATTTTATAAATAGCCGTATCATTTTTATTGCCTATTATTGCTCCCGCATGTCCCATAGTTCTTCCTTTTGGAGCTGTCTGTCCTGCAATAAAACATAAAACTGGTTTTTTATTTTTTTTATTTTTTATCCATTTTGCAGCATCTATTTCTAATTTTCCTCCTATTTCTCCTATCATAACGATGATATCTGTTTCAGAATCATTAAAAAATTCTGATATAATATATTTCATTGTAGTTCCTATAATAGGATCTCCTCCTATTCCTACAGCTGTAGATATTCCATATCCTGATTTTACAATTTGATCGGCTGCTTCGTATGTAAGAGTACCTGATTTAGAAACAATTCCGACTCTTCCTTTTTTAAAAATAAATCCAGGCATTATTCCTACTTTAGCCTCATTAGGTGTTATTATTCCAGGACAATTTGGTCCTATTAATAAACATTTTTTTTTAAAATTAATATAATTTTTTATTTTTAACATATCTGAAATAGGTATACCTTCAGTTATACATACTATTATTTTTATACCTGAATCTATTGATTCAATAATTGCATCATATGCAAACATAGGTGGAACAAATATTATACTAACATTAGCATTTAATTTTTTTACAGCTTCTTCTACTGTATTAAATACAGGTTTTCCTAAATGTTTTTTTCCTCCTTTTCCTGGAGTTACCCCTCCAATTATAGGAGTTCCATAAGAAATCATTTTATTAGAATGAAATGATCCTTCTTTTCCTGTAAAGCCTTGTACTATAATTTTAGAAAATTTATTAACTAATATACTCATAATTATTTTATTCTTTCTATATACATTGAATTTTCAGTATTAATTTTTATATTATCACCTATATTTATAAAAAGTGGAACTTGTATAATCAAGCCTGTTTCAAGCTTTACATATTTATTGGTATTTGTTACTGTATCTCCTTTTAAAGCAATTTCTGTATCAATTACTTTTAAAATTACTTTTGAAGGAATTTTAACATAAAATGGCGTTTTATTATTTTCTTTATAAATAATAATTACTTCTTGTCCAGATTTTAAAAATTTGTATTTTTTTATATATTTTTTTTCTATTGATATTTGATTATAATCTTTGATATTCATAAAATAGTAATTAATTTTATTTTTATATAAAAATATATATATTTTATATTCTAAATTAATTTCTTTTATTTTATGACCTGAAATAAAATTATTTTCTATTATACGTCCTGTAATAAAATTTTTTAATTTAGTTCTTATAAAAGCAGGCCCCTTACCAGGTTTAACATGAAGAAATTCTATAATTTTATATATTTCATTATTAAAAATAATACATAAACCTTTTTTTATATTTGATGTAGATATAATCATTTATTTTAGTTATTATATTTTTAAATTTATTTTTAAATAAAAAAATTCATTTATTTTTATAATGAAAAGAACTTATCAACCTTCTAATAGAAAAAAAATAAATAATCATGGTTTTATAAAAAGAATGAATAGTAAAAATGGACGTAAATTATTAAAAAGAAGAAAATATAAAAAAAGAAAAAAACTGACTGTAAGTGATTATAAAAAATCTAAATAATTTTATTTACGATTTTTAAAAAAAAATGAAAATATATTTTTATAAACCTAAATGGTTACGTGTTAAATTCCCAATAGGGAAAAAATATAATAAAATACTTAAATTATCAAATGATAAGAATTTAAATACTATTTGCAAAAGTGGTAGTTGTCCTAATATAGCTGAATGTTGGGGAAAAGGAGTAGCTACTTTTATGATATTAGGAAATATATGTACAAGATCATGTAAATTTTGTGGAGTAAAAACAGGTAAACCAAAAAAAATTTATTTTGAGGAACCAAAAAAAGTTGCTCATTCTATAAAAATTATGAGAATTAAACATGCAGTAATTACATCAGTAGATAGAGATGATTTAAAAGATATGGGAGCCATTATATGGGGAAAAACAATAAAGGCTATAAGAAATATAAATTATAAAATTACATTAGAAACATTAATTCCTGATTTTAAAGGAAGAGAAGATTTAATAAATATTATTATAAATGAAAAACCAGAGGTGATATCACATAATATAGAAACTGTACGTAGATTAACTAAAAAAGTACGTGTTCAAGCTAAGTATGATCGTAGTATTAATGTATTAAAATATATAAAAATTAAAAGTAATATAAGAACAAAAACTGGTCTAATGTTAGGATTAGGTGAAACTGAAGAAGAAGTTATACAGACTTTAAAAGATAGTATAAATGCTAAAATTGATATCATTACTATAGGCCAATATTTATCTCCTTCTATTAAACATTTACCTGTAAAAAATTTTATTCACCCTTATTTATTTAAAAAATATAAAAATCTTGCATTAGATATGGGTTTTCTATATGTAGAAAGTGGTCCATTAATAAGATCTTCTTACAATGCATATAAACATGTATTATAAAAAACAAATATTTTATAATTCTTAAATTTAAAAGTTCTTCAGGAAGAAGATATTATTATTTAGCTAAAATATAGGATTAATAGTTGCTGCTGATTTATTATCTTTAACTTTGTTAAAAACTCATGTAGAATTTGGTCTACAGTTAGTATGATAAATTATGCTTATGGAGATATAAATTTAATATGTTATGAATAAAATAGTTTCTATAGTAGGACGTTCTAATGTTGGAAAATCTACACTTTTTAATCGTTTAATAGGATATAGAAAATCTATAGTTAATTATAAAAGTTGCGTAACTAGAGATCGAAATTATGGTTTTTGCAATTGGAATGGAATAGAATTTTGTTTAATAGATACAGGAGGATATACAAATAAATCAGAAAATATTTTTGAAAAAAAAATATGTGAACAATTTTTTTTTGCATTAGAAGAATCAGATATTATACTTTTTTTAGTAGATCCCAGCAATGATATTTTAGGTATTGATTACGATATATCAAAAATTCTACTAAAATTAAAAAAAATTATTTATTTAGTAATAAATAAAATAGATATCTCTAAAAATAGAGATAATACTTCAAATTTTTTAAAACTTGGTATTTCAAATACATATTGTATATCATCTATTAATGGAACTGGAACAGGAGAGTTATTAGATTCAATTGTCTCTATATTTAGAAAAAATTATTTAAATAAAAATAAAAAAAAATTTCCTAGAATAGCTATAGTAGGACGTCCTAATGTAGGAAAATCAACTTTAATAAATACATTGTTAAATAAAAATCAAAATATTGTTACAAACATTTCTGGAACAACAAGAGATAGTATAGATGTTTTATATCAAAAATTTGGAATTGAATGTATATTAGTAGATACTGCTGGTATTAGAAAAAAAAAAAAAATAAAAGAAAATATAGAATTTTATTCTGTAATGAGAGCCATTAAATCTATACAAAATTCAGATGTATGTCTACTAATAATAGATATTAAATCTGGTTTTGAATCTCAAGATCTGAATATATTTAAAATTATTGAGAATAATAATAAAGGAATAGTTATTTTAATAAATAAATGGGATTTAATTAAAAAAAATGAAAATAATTTATCAATTAATTATGAAAAAGAAATAAAAAAAAAAATAACTCCTTTTAATGATGTACCTATATTTTTTACTTCATCTTTTACAAAAAAAAATATAATTAAATCTATAAAAACTGCAGTGAAAATTTCATTTAATTTAAAATTAAAAATAAAAACAAGTTTACTTAACAAAATTATATTACCTATTTTATATAAAAATACTCCCCCATCAATAAATGGAAAATATATTAAAATAAAATATTGTAGCCAAATTCCAACATATAATCCTCAATTTATTTTTTTTACTAATTATCCAAATTTTATAAAAGAAACATATAAAAGATTTATAGAAAATAAGATAAGAGAAAAATTTAATTTTACAGGTATTCCAATAAAAATTTTATTTAGATTTAAATAAAAATTTACTAAAGATCATGAATGTATAAAAATAATTTTAGAACTTATATTGCACAATATAAATTAGGAACTAAAAAAATTAATAAAGATCCTTATTATAAAGGATGGATAATAAAAACTAAAGTTTTTTATCGTACCCAAATTATATTGGATATTTTTTAAAAAAGAGCTAAAACACAAATACAATTAGCTAAATATTTATGACCTAGACTTACTAAGATGTGTCCTAATTTGGGGTGGGTAATAGAATACTATTAAAAATTAGATGTATAAAATCGTTTTTAATTAATATAATATTTTAAATAAACTATTTATGAAATAATAAGATCTTTTAATTAATGTTATAGATATATCTAATAATATGTGTTTAAAATACAATTATTGATATTAATCTATCAAATAATTATATTATAAAAATATTTTTTATTTAAATGACTATTTTAATGTCTAAGACAAAATTAGATAATGTTATCTAATAAATGTTACCATTGTGGTAAAACATGTATTACTAATAAAATATGTATTAATAATTTTTTTTTTTGTTGTTATGGATGTTTAACAATTTATAAAATATTTAATAAATATAATTTATTTAAATTTTATGAATTAAATAAAAATCCAGGAATTTCTCCTGAAAAAACAAATAATTTTTATTATTTAGATACGGAAAATATATATAAAAATATAGTATATTATTATGATAATAATATTACAATTGTAAAATTTAAGATTCCATCAATTCATTGTAGTTCTTGTATATGGTTATTAGAAAATCTAAACAAAATAGAAAACAAAATTCTAAAATCTACAGTAAATTTTACTAAAAAAAATGTTAATATAACATATAAAAATTCATTCTATAAACTTAGTGATTTAGCTAAACTTCTTACTAAAATTGGGTATAAACCATCCATTACTTATGGTGATATAAATAATAAAAAAATAAATAATAATAATTATTTATTATATAAAATAGTTATTTCTTTTTTTTGTTTTGGAAACATAATGCTTTTATCATTTCCTGAATATTTAGGATCTAATAATGATGAATGGTTTATAAAAAACAAGATTTTTTTCAAATTAATAAAATTTATTCTTTCTATACCTATAATCTCCTTTTCATCTATAGATTATTTTCAATCTGCTTTTTTATGTTTAAAACATAAATATCTAAATATAGATATTCCCATTTCTATAGGAATTTTAGTATTATACTTTAGAAGTATATATGAAATAATATATAATATAGGTAGTGGGTATTTTGATAGTCTTTCTGGATTAGTTTTTTTTATTCTTTTAGGAAAATATTTACAATTAAAAACTTATAAATATTTATCATTTGAAAATAATTATAAATATTATTATCCTATTTATGTTACAAGATTAATAAATAATTTAGAAGAAACTATTCTTATTTCTAATTTAAAAAAAGGTGATGATATAATCATAAAAAATAACGAAATTATACCAGCAGATTCCATCTTGATGGATGGATTAGCAATGATAGATAATAGTTTTATAACAGGAGAATCTAATATAAAAGAAAAAAAATTAGGTGATTATATTTATGCTGGAGCTAAACAAAAGGGAGGAATGATTAAACTAAAAATAATAAAAAATGTAAATAAAAGTTATCTTAATAATTTATGGATTAATGAAGCTTTTAGGAATAAAAAAAAAACTATTAATATTAGATTAAATTTAGTTAGCAAATATTTTACTATATTAATATTAATAATATCTCTTATTTCCGGAATAATTTGGTATTATAAAAATATAAATAGAGTTTTTGAAATAATATCTTCAATATTAATAGTTGCTTGTCCATGTGGATTAGCTTTATCTACTCCTTTTATATTTGGTAATGTTATACATATTTTAGGTAAAAAAGGATTCTATATAAGAGATATATCTATTATAGAACGTATTTCTAAAATAACATATATAATTTTTGATAAGACAGGAACTATAACTGAAATTGATAAATCAAATATTAAATATTTTGGTCAAAAACTTGATAATGATAAAAAAATAAAAATAATTTCATTATTAAAAAACTCAAATCATCCTTTATGTAAAATTATATATAATAAATTTTCATATATAAAATCACATGAAATAATTCCTGTTACTTACTTTGAAGAAAATCCTGGTAAAGGAATAAAAGGATTAGTAAATGGTATAGAAATAAAAGCAGGAAAATATTCTTATATTTCAAGGTACAAATTGATAAATAAAAAAAAAGATACTAAAGTATTTATTTCTTTTGAAAAAAAAAAAATAGGGTACTTTTTAATTAAAAATTATTATCGTAATAAATTACAATTAATATTAAAAAATATAGGTAATAAATATAAAATATTAATAATGTCAGGAGATAATGATAAAGAAAAAAAATATTTAAAATCTTTATTACCTTATAAAAGTAAATTATTCTTTTTTCAAAGTCCAATGGATAAATTGAATAAGATAAAAAATTTACAAAAAATTGGAGAAAAAATTCTAATGTTTGGAGATGGAATTAATGATTCTTTAGCTTTAAAACAAAGTGATGTAGGAATAGTAATATCAAATAATAATAGTTTTTGTCAAAATTGTGATATAATAATGGATGCTAGTTCTTTTGAAGAAATACCAAGATTTTTAAAATATACTAATATTAGCTCTAAATTAGTATTAATAAGTTTGATAATAAGTATTATATATAATCTAATTGGATTATTATTTGCTATAACTGGACATTTAACCCCAATTATATCTGCTATATTAATGCCTTTAAGTTTTATATCAGTTATAATATTTTCTATATTATCTACTTGGATAACTGCTTATAAACTCCATATAATATAAAATGGATATATTCATATTAATGATATTAACAAGTATAATTATAAGTATGATATTTCTAATAATATTTATTATTATTGCAAATAATAATCAATTTTATGATTATGAATCGTCTTCTATAAGAATGTTAATTGAGAATTAAATAATATAAAATATATGAAAATAGAAAAATTTTATTATGATAATAAAATTGTAAAAGCCTTTTTATATGCTACAATATTTTGGGCTTTTACAGGTTTTTTAATAGGGGTTATTATTTCTTTAATGCTATTTTATCCAAATTTACCAGAAATAATATTTGGACATAGTCTAAAATATTATAATGGGGTCATGGGTTTTGGTCGTTTAAGAATGATACATACGACAACAGTTATATTTGCATTTATAGGAAATATAATTTTTACCGGTTCTTATTATTCTTTACAACGTTTATTAAAATCAAGAATGTATAGTGATATATTAAGTTGGATAAACTTTTGGGGATGGCAAATATTTATTATGTTATCTTGGATTACATTTTTATTCGGAATAAATACTAGTAAAGAATATTCAGAACATGAATGGCCATTAGATATAATAATCTGTATTGTCTGGATTATTTATGGAATAAATATTATAGGTACAATCCTTAAAAGAAGGATTAAACATATATATGTATCTATTTGGTTTTTTATTGGAACCTGGGTAAGTGTATGTATACTTCATATATTTAATAATATAGAATTACCTATATCTTTATCATCTTTTAAAAGTTATTCTATTTATGCTGGAGTTCAAGATGCTTTAGTACAATGGTGGTATGGTCATAATGCTGTAGCATTTATTTTAACTACACCAATATTAGGTTTAATGTATTATTTCGTTCCTAAAGCTTCAGAAAAACCAATTTTTTCATATAAATTATCAATTATACATTTTTGGTCATTAATCTTTATATATATCTGGGCAGGTCCACATCATTTAATTTACACTGCTCTCCCTGCATGGGCTCAAATGTTAGGAACTATATTTTCAATTATGTTAATTGCTCCTTCATGGGGGGGAATGTTAAATGGTTTATTAACATTAAGAGGTTCTTATAAAAATCCAATTTTAAAATTTTTTGTTTTATCTCTTACTTGTTATGGAATTGCTACATTTGAAGGTCCTATACTTGCTACTCAAAAATTAAATTCTATAGCTCATTTTACTGATTGGATAGTTGCACATGTTCATATAGGAACTTTAGGCTGGAATGGATTTATGGCTTTTGGAGTAATTTATTGGCTTGTAGAAAAATTATGGAATACTAAAATTTATTCTAAATTATATACTAATATACATTTCTTTTTAGGTACTTTAGGGATATTATTATATGTTATACCAATGTATTGTAGTGCAATAGTACAATCAAAAATGTGGAAAGAATTTAATCCTGATGGAACACTTTTAAATAAAAATTTTTTAGATTCTGTAATTAAGATCATTCCTTTTTATAAAATAAGATTTATAGGAGGATTTTTATATATGTTAGGATTTCTATTTATGATGTTTAATATATATAAAACAATAAAACAAGGAGTTTTTATTAATGATGAAACTGGCGAATTAATTACTTTTAATGATAAGAATATTAATAATAATAAAAATTTTCATAGTTGGTTAGAAACCAAACCAATAATATTTTATATACTGACTTTAATAGTAGTTTCTATTGGTGGATTAGTAGAAATAATCCCTACTATAGTAATAAAATCAAATATACCTACTATAAGTAGTGTTAGACCTTATTCCCCACTTGAATTAGAAGGTAGAGATTTATATATTAGAGAAGGATGTAATGGATGTCATTCTCAAATTGTACGTCCATTTCGTGATGAAGTAGTCCGTTATGGAAAATATTCTAAAGCTGGTGAATTTGTATACGATCACCCTTTTTTATGGGGATCTAAGCGTACTGGTCCTGATTTAGCTAGAGAAGGAGGGAAAAATACTAGTTCATGGCATTTTAAACATATGTTTGACCCAAGATCTACCTCTCCAGGATCTATTATGCCAAGATATCCATGGTTAATTTATAGAAAATTATATAAAAATAATTTATTATTAAAAATGAATTCTCTGAAGAAACTAGGAGTTCCTTATTCTAAAAGAGATATAGAAAATGCATATAATTATCTTGATAGACAAGCTTCTTTTTTAGAACAAGAAATATATAAAGAATCTCCTGAGATAAAAAATCAGATAGATTTTCAAAAAAAATATTATGGATCTAAATTTATATCTTTAAAAGATAGAGAAATAATTGCATTAATATCATATTTACAAAGATTAGGAAAAGATATAAAAAAAAAATAATTAAATGATATTTTTTTTTAAACATTATTTATTAATAATAAAAAATTTTTATATTATACAGTCTATAATTTTATTATTATATTTTATAATTTTTATTTTTATATTAATTTTTATTTTTACAAAATCTCAAAAAACTTATTTATATATAAGTAATATAATTTGACTTTATAAAATCAATAAAAATTATGCTATCTAAACATCCATCTTTAATAAAAATGTTTTATTCATTTTTTATTATAATATTTATTTTTTATGTGTTTTTAGATGGTGATTTTTATTATATAAAACATCCATTATCAATAATTATATATATATTATTATTAATAATAATAATATTAAGCTATTATATAGATAATATAATTATTAACGAAAAAATTTATTTTATAAATAAAAATAAAAATAAAAATAATTTTATTTATAGTAAAAAAATTAAAAAAATTGATCATGGATTTGATGGAATATTAGAATTAGATAATAAAATTCCTAAATGGTGGAAACAAATTTTTATTATTACTATAGTAATGTCTACATTATATTTTTTTTCTTTTTTATTTACAAATTTTGCCAATCAACAATTTGAATATAAAATAGCATATAAAAATCAATTAAAAAAAATAAAAGAATATGAAAAAAAAAAACCACAAGCTAATCTAGATACTGTAAAATTTGATAAAAAATTTATAAATGATGGAAAAAAACTATTTAATGAAAATTGTGCAACTTGTCATAATGTTGATGGAGGAGGAAATATAGGACCTAATTTAACAGATGATTATTGGATAAATCATACAGAAAAAACTCTTATAAAAAATATATTTTATATAATCTGGAATGGTAGTAAAAATAATAAAGTTATGAGGGCTTTTGGCGCTTCAGGAGAAATAAAAGGCAATGATATTGAAAAATTATCTAGTTATATTTATTTTATAAATAAAAAAAATAAAAAACCAAATAATCCAAAATCTCCAGAAGGTGACAAAATTAATTTTTATTAATTTAAAAAAATTAATAAATTATACATTTTTTCTATGAAATAGAAATTTCATATGGAAAAATTAAATTATATTACTATAGGATTTATATTAGGATTGATTAGTAGTATTCATTGTTTTAGCATGTGTGGACCTATTACGTTTTTTTTTTCTCTAGAAAGAGAAAATAAAATAAAAATGTTAATAAAAAATTTACTATATCAAATAGGCAGAATTATATCCTATATTTTATTAGGATTTATATTTGGAATAATAGGGTATGAATTTGCATTAGCAGGATTTCAAAAAAAATTATCATTATTTTTAGGGGGAAATCTAATTTGTTCATTTTTTTTTAAAAAAAAATATAATATATATTTTTTTTTAAAAAAAATAATATCTTTGATATTTTTTTTTAAAAAAAAATCATTCTTTATTATAGGAATTTTAAATGGACTTCTACCATGTAGTATAGTTTACATAGCTATTAGTATAGCTATTTCTATAGGAAATATTTTTTGGGGTGTAATGTTTATGTTTTATTTTGGATTAGGTACAGTACCTATGATGTTTACTACATTTAGTATAGGCAAATATATTAATTTTAATATTAAAAATATATTATTAAATAATATAACAATATTAACATTAATAATAGGAATTTTATTATTAATTCGTGGATTAGGATTAGGTCTTCCATATGTATCTCCTATTGAATACTCATTATTGACAAAACAAATTATTAAAAATGAATAAATTTAAAAAAAAAGCTTTAGACTATCATAGTAAATTTCCTTCTGGAAAAATAAAAATTTCACCTACTAAAAAATATAAAACTCAAGAAGATTTATCTTTAGCTTACTCTCCTGGAGTAGCAGAACCTTGCAAAGAAATATCACAGAATCCCCAAAAAGTATATAAATATACAAATAAGGGAAATTTAGTAGCTGTTATAACAAATGGAACAGCTGTATTAGGGTTAGGAAATATAGGGCCCCTTGCATCTAAACCTGTAATGGAAGGAAAAGCTCTTTTATTTAAAATATTTTCTGGAATTGATGTATTTGATATAGAAATCAATGAAACAGATGTAGAAAAATTTATAAAAATAGTTAAATCTATAGCACCAACTTTTGGTGGAATAAATTTAGAAGATATTAAAGCTCCAGAAGCTTTTGAAATAGAAAATATCTTAAAAAAAGAATTAAATATTCCAATCATGCATGATGATCAACATGGTACTGCTATTATATCAGGTGCGGCTTTAATTAATGCTATAGAATTAGTTAATAAAGATATTAAAAAAGTAAAAATGGTTGTTAATGGAGCTGGTTCTGCAGCTATTTCCTGCACAAGAATTTATAAAAAATTAGGAGTCAAACCTGAAAATATTGTCATGTGTGATAGAAATGGAGTAATAAATACTTTAAGAAAAAATATAAATAAAGAAAAATTAGAATTTGCTATTAATACTGATTTAAAAACTTTAAATGAGGTAATTAAAAATGCAGATATATTTATAGGTTTATCTGTTGGAAATATTTTAACGAAAGAAATGATAATTAGTATGGCAAAAAATCCAATAGTTTTTGCTCTGGCAAATCCAGAGCCAGAAATAGATTATAATATGGCAATAAAAATACGTCCTGATATTATTATAGCTACTGGTAGAAGTGATTATCCAAATCAAGTTAATAATGTTTTAGGATTTCCATATATCTTTAGAGGAGCTTTAGATGTAAAGGCTACTATAATTAACGAAGAAATGAAATTAGCAGCTATAAAAGCTATAGCTAATCTGGCTAAAGAGCCAGTACCAAAAAATATAAATATTATTTATCATGAAAAAACAATTGAATTTGGTAAAAATTATATTATACCCAAACCTTTTGATAAAAGGTTAATAACATATGTAGCTCCAGCTGTTGCCAAAGCAGCTATAAAATCTGGAGTTTCTAAAAAAAATATAACTAATTGGGTCAATTATGAAAAAGAATTATTAAATAGAATAAATTATATATAGTATAAGGAGAGTTGCCGGAGTGGTTAACGGAACAGTTTGCTAAACTGTCAGCAATTTATTTGCTTCGTGAGTTCAAATCTCACACTCTCCGCAACGGGATGTAGCGTAGTACGGTTATCGCGCCTGGTTTGGGACCAGGAGGTCGTAGGTTCGAATCCTATCATCCCGACTTCGAAGGTCACGTAGCTCAATGGATAGAGCAACTGCCTTCTAAGCAGTATGTTACAGGTTCGAATCCTGTCGTGATCACGAAGAAATAAAAAACCGTATTTTTCTATAAAGTTGTAGAATGGCAAATGCTATAAAAGTATTAAAGTTTGGAAGTAGTTCACTAATTGATAGTGTATCACTAAAAAAAATATGTAATATTTTAAAAAAAAATAAAAATAATGTAAAATATGCTATTATTATATCTGCTTTATATAATATTACAAATATTTTAATAAAATGTGGAAAATTAGCTTCTAAAAAAAATAATGATTATAAACATATTCTAGAATTAATAGAATATAAACACATAATTATAATATATGAATTATTTACAATAACTAAAAAAAGTTATATAATTAGTAATTTAAAAAAAAATTTAAATGTTTTAGAAAATTTCTGTAATGGAATTTTTCAAGTAGAAGAATTATCAAAATATTCATTATATAATATAATGAATTTTGGAGTTATAAATTTGTCTTATTTAATAGCAGAAAAAATTAAAGAATTTAATTTAAAAGTAAAATTGAAAGATAGTAGAGAATTAATTTTAACAGATTATGAATTTGAATGTGCAAATATAGATTTTAAAAAAAGTAATTATAAAATAATTGATTTTTTTAAAAAAGAAAAATCAAAATTTATTATATTGCCAGGTTTTATAGCTTTTTCATCAGAAGTAAAAACTTCTACATTAGGGGGGGCAGACTATATAGCATGTATTATTGCTTCAGCTTTAAAAGCAAATTTATTAGAAATATGGACAAATGTAAATGGTATAATGACAGCTGATCCAAAATTAGTATCACAAGCTTATACTCTAAAAAAGATCTCATATGAAGAGGCCATGGAATTGTCACATTTTTGTGCTAAAATAATATATTCTCCAACTTTACAACCAGTTATAGAAAACCAAATACCTTTAAAAATTAAAAGTATTTTTTTAGAAAAAAAAAAGGGAACTTCTCTAAAAAATAGAAATTTTATTAAAAAAAAAACTATAACTGGAATTTCTGTAATGAAACAAATATCATTAATTACATTAGAAGGTAGTGTAATGGTAGGAATACCTGGTTATTCTAAAAGACTTTTTAAAACTCTTTCAGAAAAAAAAATAAATGTAGTATTAATTACCCAAAGCTCATCAGAACATTCTATTGCTGTAGGTATACATGATAAAGATGTTTTAAAAGCTAAAATAGTTATAGATAATGAATTTTACAGAGAAATATATAATAAAAGTATAAAACCCCTTTCTATAGAAAAAGATTTATGTATTATAGCTATTGTTGGAGATAATATGAAAAATATGCATGGTACAAGTGGAAAAATATTTAGTGCTATGGGGAAAAATAGTATTAATATACGAGCTATTTCTCAAGGTTCAACTGAAAAAAATATTTCAGTTGTTATAAAAAACACAGATTTAAAAAAAGCTATAAATATTTTACATGAAAAATTTTTTGAAAAACAAAATAAACAAATCAATTTATTTATAATAGGTTTAGGAAAAGTTGGAAGTAATCTTTTATATCAAATAAATAAACAAAAAAAATATTTAAATAAAGAATTTAAAATTAAATTAAGAGTAATTGGTTTAGCAAATAGTAAAAAAATGATTTTTAAAAAAGATGGAATTTTTATAAAAAAATATCAATATTATATTGAAAATATGTCTTATGATATGGATTTAAATAAATTTATGGAAATAATGTCTGAAATTAATCTTAGAAATAGTATTTTTGTTGATAATACTGCAAATAGTAATATTGCTATGATATATGAAAATATTTTAAAAAAAGGAATAGGTGTTATTACATGTAATAAAATAGCATGTTCATCAAATTATAAATATTATAAAAAACTTAAAGAATTATCAAGAAATTTGAATTTTCCATTTTATTTTGAAACTAATGTAGGAGCTAGTTTACCTGTTATTAGTACACTTAATGATTTAATAAATAGTGGCGATAAAATATATAAAATTGAAGCTGTTCTTTCTGGAAGTTTAAATTTTATTTTTAATAAATTTGTTTATAATAAAACTTTTTTTAAAGTTGTAATAGAAGCACAAAATTATGGATATACAGAACCAGATCCACGTATAGATCTTAGCGGAATAGATGTAATGAGAAAAATATTGATATTAGCACGTGAATGTGGATCTAATCTAGAATTAGAAAATATATATAAAACAAATTTTTTACCTGAAGAATGTTTAACATCTACTTCAATAGATAATTTTTATAATCTATTAGAGAAATATAATAATTTTTTTTATGAAATCCGTAAAAAAACTGTAAGAACAGGTCAAAAATTACGTTTTATAGCTAAATATAAAAATGGAAATGCATATGTACGTTTAAAATCAATAGGAGTTGATCATCCATTTTTTAACCTTGAAGGAAAAGATAATATGGTATTATATAATACACATAGATATAGTGAACAACCATTAATTATAAAAGGTGCAGGTGCAGGTGCAGAAGTTACTGCATCTGGAGTATTGTCAGATATAATTAAAGCTAGTAAATTTTAAAATGAAGATAATCAAAGTAATTGCTCCTGCTACTATAGCAAATATAGTTTGTGGATTTGATGTTTTAGGTTTAGCTGTAAATATACCTAATGATGAAATCATAATTAAAATAACAAATATACCTGGAATAAAAATAAAAAAAATTTTTGGAGCTAAATTATCTAAAAATAAAAACAAAAATGTAATTAGTATTGCATTACAAGCTTTATTAAATAAATATAAAAAATCAAATATAGGATTTGATATAGAAATATATAAAAAAATTAAACCTGGAAGTGGGATAGGTTCTAGTGCAGCTAGTGCAGCAGGAATTGTAGTAGGAGCTAACTATTTATTAGGAAATCCTTTTAATAAAATTGAATTAATTCAATTTGCTATGGAAGGTGAAAGATTAGCTGGAGGTGTTCCTCATGCAGATAATGTTGCTCCAGCTATTATTGGAGGAATAACATTAATTAGAAGTTATAAACCTTTAGATATAATTTCTTTGCGTTCACCAGATAATATTTGGATAAGTATTCTACATCCAGAAATAGAAATAAAAACATCTGATGCAAGAAAAATATTAAAACATAAAATATTAATGAACGATGCTATAAAACAATGGGGGAATTTAGGTGCTTTAATAGCAGGATTATATAAAGAAGATTATGATATTATAAGTAGATCATTAGAAGATGTTATTATAGAACCTATACGTGCTATATTAATACCAGCTTTTAATGAATTAAAAATAAATTGTAAATCAATAGGTGCATTAGGAGGAGGAATTTCTGGTTCTGGACCTTCTGTCTTTATGTTAAGTAATGGGAAAAAAAAAGCAGAATTAGTAACTAATGTGATGAAAAAAATTTATTCTAAATTAGAATTAAAATATAAAATATATACTTCTTCTATTAATAAAACTGGAATTGTATATTATGAATTAATATAAAATTAATATTTTATAAATGCTGTATAAAAGTTTAAAAAATTATAAATATAAAGTTTCTTTTAAGGAAGCTGTTTTAACTGGACAAAGTCCAGAAAAAGGTTTGTATTTTCCTGAAAATATACCTTTATTAGAAAAAAAAATAATTAAAAATATATCAAATTATGATGTAAACGATTTAATTCTGGAAGTAATCCAACCATTCATTGGAAATGAAATTCCATATAAAGAATTATTAAATATTATATCTAATACATTAAATTTTAAAATAAATATAAATAATATTTATAATAATATTTTTTCATTAGAGTTATTTTTAGGACCTACTCTGGCTTTTAAAGATATAGGAGTAAAATTTTTGTCAGGATGTATAAAATATTTTAGGAAAAATTTGAATAAAAATATTATAATACTTACTGCTACTTCTGGGGATACAGGAGCTGCGGTAGCTCATGCTTTTCATAAAATTGATGGTGTAAAAGTAGTAATATTATATCCTTCTTCTAAAATAAGTATTTTACAAGAAAAACAGATAACAACATTAGGAGATAATATTCTAGCTTTAGAAATAAAAGGAAATTTTGATGATTGCCAAATTTTGGTAAAACAAGCTTTTTACGACGAACAAATACGTGAAAAATTATTTTTAACATCAGCAAATTCTATAAATATTGCACGTTTACTTTCTCAAATATTTTATTATTTTATGTGTTATAAACTATTACATTCCAATAATAAACTTGTTTTTTCTATTCCTAGTGGAAATTATGGAAATATATGTGCAGGATTAATAGCATTTAAAATGGGGTTACCTATAAAACATTTTATTGCAGCTACAAATATAAATGACACAATTCCTAGATTATTAAAAACAGGAATTTATAACCCATATCCTTCACAAGAAACAATTTCTAATGCTATGGATATATCTGATCCAAGTAATTTTAGTCGTATAATGTATATGTTTAAAACAATAAATAACCTAAAAACAATTGTATCTGCATATTCTTTTACGGATAAAGAAACAATTGATATTATTAAATATATTTGGAATAATTATAAATATATGATGGATCCACATGGAGCAATTGGATTTTTAGGTTTAATTAAATTAATTAAAAATTATAAAAATAATTATTTTAATAATATTTTTTTATCAACAGCCGCTCCAGTGAAATTTTTAGATAAAATTACTGAGGATTTATCTGATAAAATCTTTTTAGATAAAAAAGTAATAAAACTTATAAAAAAAAATAAAAAAAGTATACACTTAAGTAATAAGTATGAAATTTTCAAAAATTGGTTATTAAGTAATAATTTTCTTTAAAAGAAGATTTTTATACCATTAATAATATAATCATATATATGAAAAATAATTATCATATATTAACTATATCATTAGTTTGTATAGGCTTATTAATTATTTTTTTAATATAAAACCTATACCCATTAATAATGCATATAATATATTTATATATACAGCTGTTTTTAGTTCATTATTAAAATCTTTATTATTAGATATTTTATAAATTTTATTTAAATGTATTATTGTAGGTAATATTAATATAATAAAAATATATTGGTATATACTTTTATATGTTATAATAACAAATATTATACTTAAAATAAAAGGAACTATCATTAATAGGATATGATATATTTTAGACTTTTTAAGTCCTATTCTTACTGGAATAGTATATTTTTTATTTTTTTTATCATTATCAATATCCCTCATATTATTAATATTAAGTACTGATACCGTTAAAAATCCTAAAGAAAAACATAATAATAATAATTTAATATTTAAATGATTATTATATAAATAATAATTTCCTTCTAAAGAAATGAAACCAAAGAATATTAATACAGATAAATCGCCTAACCCTTTATATCCATATGGATGATAACCAATTGTATATTTTATCGCAGATAAAATACATATTAAAATGACAATAATAATATAGTAATTTTTTTTTTTAAAATAATCAAATAATAATATTATATTTGATATAAATGATAATACACTAAATATTATCAATGCTATTCTAATTTTTTTTTTAGAAATCATACATGATTGTATGGTTCTTTTAGGACCAATCCTGTATATATTATCTGTACCTTTTATTCCATCACCATAATCATTTGCAATATTAGATAATATTTGAAGAAATATAGAAGTTAATGATGACCATATAAAAATATGAACATTAAATATTCCTTTTTCTGAATAAGATATAAAAGAACTTAATATTATCCCAGATAAAGACAAAGGTAATGTATTTAACCTAAAAGCATAAATCCAATTATAAAATTCTAACATAATTAGATTTTTAAAATCTAAGGAGATTTATTAATTAACCCCATTTTTAAGGCTTCTTTCGCGTTATATTTTTTACAAGTAAAACAATATTCCGTGCTAAATAAAATTATAAAACTTTTGTACAATTTTAAATATAATTTAATATATTTTTAATATTTATTGATTTTTCAATATTTTTTTTTATTTTTAATATTGGTATTCTTTTTTGATTCATGCTATCTCTATATCTAATTGTAACACAATTATCATTGAGGCTATCATAATCTATTGTTATACAAATAGGAGTTCCTATAGAATCTTGTCTTCTATATCTTTTTCCTATTGAATCTTTTTCATCATAAACTAATGAATAATATAATTTAAATTTTTTAAATATTTTTTTACCTATAAAAGTTAATTCATTTTTTTTAACTAAAGGTAATATTGCTACTTTTATAGGAGATAGTATATAAGGTATTTTAAATACTATACGTTTATGATTAATATCATTTTTAATTTTTTCTTCTTTTAAACAAGAAGAAAATATAGCTAAAAACATACGATCTAAACCAATAGAGGTCTCTATAATATAAGGTATATAACTTCTATTTTTTTTAAAATCAAAATATCTTAATTTTTTTTTAGAAAATTTTTCATGATTTTTCATATCAAAATCTGTACGTGAATGAATTCCTTCTAATTCTTTAAATCCAAAAGGAAATTTAAATTGAATATCACAAGCATCTTTAGAATAATGTGCAAGTTTATCATGATTATAAAAACGATAATTATCTTTTTTTATTCCTAAAGATAAATGCCATTTTAACCTATATTCTTTCCAGTAATAATACCATTTTTCTTCTTCACCAGGACAAAAGAAAAATTGCATTTCCATTTGTTCAAATTCTCTCATTCTAAAAAGAAACTGTCTAGCTATTATTTCATTTCTAAATACTTTTCCTATTTGGGAAATTCCAAAAGGAATATTAATTTTACTTGTTTTTTTTACATTTAAAAAATTTATAAAACTACCTTGAGCGGTTTCTGGTCTTAAATAAAGTTTTTTATTATTATCTAAATTTTTTAGATATACAATAAACATAAGATTTATTTTATAAATTTTATAACCACTATTGGGCTCATATATATTTAATTTATTTATTAATGATTTTATATCTAAAATTTTGTTTTTATTGAAACATTCATATATATAATAAAATAATTTTTTTTTAAATTTTTTTTTTATATAATTTATATTATAAATTATTTTTTTATTATAAAATAATATATTCTTATAATTATTAATTTTTTCTAAAAAATCTTCTATTAATAAATCAATACGATAATTTTTTTTTGTATTTTCATTATATAATAATATATCATTAAATTCATCTATATGTCCAGAAGCTTTCCAAATTTTATTATGCATCAATATACTTGATTCTATACCAACTATATTTTCATGTAATTGGGTCATTGATTTCCACCAATATTCTTTAATATTATTTTTTAATAAAATACCATATTGGCCATAATCATAAACAGCTTTTAATCCATCATATATTTCACTAGACGGAAATATAAAACCGTAATATTTTGCATGTGAAATAATAAATTTTAATTTTTTATAATTTTTTTCCATTTTTTATGTATGTAATATTTTTTTTTTTTTTAAAAGTTCTTCCTTAGATTCTATATTAGATTCATCTAATATACAACAATCTACTGGACATACAGAGGCACATTGAGGTTCATCATAAAATCCTAAACATTCTGTACATTTTTCGTAAACTATAAAATAATAATCATATTTTTTAGGTTTTTGTAAAAAATTAACATCTATTTTAATTCCTAATTTATTAATAATAAAACCTTTTATTTTTGTACCATCTGAAATAGTCCATTCTTTAGATCCTTCATAAATAGCATTATTAGGACATTCTGGTTCACAAGCACCACAATTAATACATTCTTCTGTTATTTTTAATGACATAAATAATTTTTATTTAATTTTAGCTTTTTTTCCTTTTAATTTTCTAAAATAATAAATTTTAGATCTACGTACTTTACCTTTTTGATTTATATATATTTTTTTTATTGAAGTTTGATGAATATTAAATATTTTTTCTACACCTATTTCTCCACTAATTTTACGGACAGTAAAAGTATATCCTTTAATTTTAATTATTATTCCTTTAAATAATTGTATTCTATTTTTTTCTCCTTCAATTATTTCATAATGAACTGTTATATTATCTCCAGAATTTAATTTTAAAATATCTAATTTCTTTTTTGTCTTTATATATTTGTTATAAACATAATTTATAATATTATTCATTTTTTTTTTTAAATATAATATAATATAATATAATCTAATCTAATATATAAAATGAATAGTTTCAATAAACTTATTGAGTTTTTTTTTTTAAAAAAAAACAAAAAAGATATGAAAAATCTTATTTTTTTTTTAAAAAATATTAAATTTTTTGAAAAAAAAATAAATTTCTATTCAAATGATGAATTAAGAAATCAAACTTTGATTTTCAAATCAAAAATAAAAGAAAAAACAAAATTTTTTTATAAAGAAATAGATAACTTACAAAAAAAGTTAAGTTATAAAAAGGATCAATATCTTTCTATTGAAGAAATAAATGAAAAAGGATTTTTTTTAAAAAAAATCTATAAAATTAAAAAAAAAATTTATAAAGAAGAAGAAAAAATTTTAGTAGAATTACTTCCTGAAGCATTTGCAGTAGTAAAAGAAACTGCTAAAAGATTTAAAGAAAATAAAGAAATAATAGTTAATTCTAATAAACTAGATTATCTACTAATTAAAAGTAGATCTTATCTAAAGATAGAAGGGGGAAAAACTATTTGGAAAAATAAATGGAGTTCTATGGGGAAACCCGTCATATGGAATATGATACATTATGATGTACAGTTAATGGGAGGGGTTGTATTACATCAAGGTAAAATAGCCGAAATGTATACTGGTGAAGGTAAAACTTTAGTAGCTACTTTACCTATTTATTTGAATGCTCTTACTGGAAAAGGAGTTCATGTAGTAACTGTAAATGAATATTTAGCTAAACGTGATAGTGAATGGATGGCTCCTCTTATGGAATTTCATGGTTTAACTGTAGATTGTATAGATATATATAAAAATAATTCATATTTCCGTCGTAAAGCATATGAAGCAGATGTTACATATGGGACAAATAATGAATTTGTATTTGATTATTTACGTGATAATATGGTTAATTCTTTTAAAAAATTAATACAAAAAAAATTAAATTATGCCATAATAGATGAAGTCGATTCTGTCTTAATAGATGAAGCACGTACGCCATTCATAATATCTGGTCCCGTTAATGACCAAAATTTTAATTATTTTTATATATTTAAATATATAGTAGAAAAAATTTTTAATAAACAACTTCTTTTTTTAAATAAAATTTTTAATTTAGCTCGTAAGTTAATCAATTCAGGAAATAAAAAAGAAGGTGGATTAAATCTTTTTAAAGTTTATAGAGGTTTACCAAAATATAAACCTCTTATTAAGTTTTTAGGAGAAAAAAAAATACGTAAAATTTTAGAAAATACAGAATATTATTATATGCAAGATAATAATAAAAATATGTTTATAGTTGATTCAGATTTATATTTTGTTATAAATGAAAAAAATAATACTGTAGAATTATCAGAAAAAGGAATGAATTTTATTTCTAATGAAATAAATGATACTAATTTTTTTAGACTTCCTGATATACAAAAACAATTTATTTATATAGAAATGGAAAACATTTCTATAGAAGAAAAAAATTTTTTAAAAAGAAAAAAATTAATTAATTTTTATAAAAAATCAGATAAAATACATACTGTAAATCAATTAATGAAAGCTTACACATT
Source organism: Candidatus Karelsulcia muelleri PSPU (assembly GCF_000829155.1). Classification (GTDB taxonomy): domain Bacteria; phylum Bacteroidota; class Bacteroidia; order Flavobacteriales; family Blattabacteriaceae; genus Karelsulcia; species Karelsulcia muelleri_A. The sequence continues at coordinate 162,377 of NZ_AP013293.1, read as the reverse complement.
ATTTGAAAAAAATATACATTATCTAGTAATAGATAATAAAGTTAAAATAGTAGATGAACAAACAGGTAGAATTATAGAAGAAAAACGTTATTCAGATGGTTTACATCAAGCATTAGAAGCTAAAGAAAATGTAAATATAGAAAATTATAGCCAACCATTAGCGACTATTACATTGCAAAATTATTTTAGAATGTATAAAAAACTATCAGGTATGACGGGTACCGCTTCAACAGAAGAAGAAGAATTTTTTAAAATTTATAATCTTGACGTAGTCATTATTCCTACAAATAAACCAGTAATAAGAAAAAATTATGAAGATTTTATTTTTAAAACTAAAAAAGAAAAATATAATGCAATTATAAATAAAGTTATTTTTTTATCAAAAAATGAAAAAAGACCTGTATTAGTTGGAACAACTTCTGTTGAGGTATCTGAACTTATAAGTAGGTCATTAAACATTAGTAAAATTTATAATAATGTTTTAAATGCAAAATATTATAAAAAAGAAGCCGATATAATTGAAGCAGCTGGACTATCTGGAATAGTAACGATTGCAACTAATATGGCGGGTAGAGGAACTGATATAAAAATATCTGATGAGGTAAAAAAATTAGGAGGATTGGCAATAATAGGTACTGAAAAACATTATTCAAGACGAATAGATAGACAATTAATAGGTCGTTCTGGGCGTCAAGGAGATCCTGGTAGTTCTCAATTTTATTTATCATTGGAAGATGATCTAATGCGGATTTTTGGATTAGACCGTATATCCAAACTACTTGATAAATTAGGTCATAAAAAAGGAGAGTATATAACAGGGCCATTAATTAGTAATTCTATAGAACTTGCTCAAAAAAAAATAGAAGCCAATAACTTTAGTATTAGAAAACGTTTGTTAGAATATGATGATGTAATAAATGAACAAAGAAAATTTCTATATAAATTTAGGAAAAATGCATTAGATATAAATATATCAAGTATATTCATATCACATATGATTTATAATCTAATTGATCAAATTATATCTGATAGTAAAAATGATTTTAAAGTATTTGAAAATGAATTATTAAAAATTTTTAATTTTAATATTATTAAAAAAAAATTTTATTATTCTTATAATAAAGAAGATTTTAAAAAAAAAATATATTATGATATAATTAATTATTATAATTTTATAAAACATAAAATAATAAAAAAAATTAAATATATAAGATCATTTATAAAATTTAGTTGTAACCCAAATTTTATAAATTTAAAAATTAAAAATTTTATAATTAAACTTTCTTTAAAAGAAAAGAACTATTATAAAGTAATAAATAAACTTGAAAAAAAAATAATTATTTATTTTATAGATGAAAAATGTAAACATCATCTTAAATATATGGAAAATTTAATAAAATTTTCACAATATTCAGTTTATGAACAGAAAAAGCCAATATTAGTATTTAAATATAAAGCTTTTGAAAAATTCAATAAGCTTCTTAAAAATATAAATAAATCTTCTATACAATTTTTATTTAATTGTAAAATTAATGATTACTTTTTTATAAAAAAAAAATTAACATTTAAATGAAAAAAAATAAAGTTGCTTTTTATACATTAGGATGTAAACTTAATTTTGCCGAAACAGATACGATAATAAATAAATTTTTAAAAAAAGGATATGAATATGTAAAATTTAGGTCTTTTGCTGATATTTACATAATTAATACATGTTCAGTAACAAAAAATGCAGATAAAGAACTAAAAAAACTTGTACGTATTGCTATAAAAAATAATGTAAATGGATTTATAGTAGCTATAGGTTGTTATTCACAAGTAAATCCAAAAGAAATTTCCTTAATAAATGGAATAGATTTAATAATTGGATCAAAAGAAAAATTTAATATAATTAATTATTTAAAGAATTTTTCTAAAAAAAAGAATGCAAATATATATTCTTGTTCTTTAAAAGAATATAATATGTTTATTCCATCATATTCAAAATTAAATCGTACACGTTCTTTTTTAAAAATTCAAGATGGTTGTGATTATAAATGTAGTTACTGTACTATTCCAAAAGCTAGAGGTTTATCAAGATCTGATAATATAAAAAATATTATTAAATATGCTAAAAATATTATTAAACAAGGTATAAAAGAAATAGTATTAACTGGAGTTAATATAGGAGATTTTGGAAAAATATATAATAAAAAAAATAAATCTAATTTTTTAGAATTAATTCAAGCTATGGAGTATTATCTTAATGATATAAAAAGGATTAGAATTTCCTCAATTGAACCTAATTTATTAAGTGATGATATAATTAATTTTATATCTAAAAGTAAAATTTTTGTTAATCATTTTCATATTCCGTTACAATCTGGTAGTGATGAAATTTTAAATAAAATGAAAAGAAGGTATTCTAAAAAAATTTATTTAGAAAGAATAAAAAAAATATTTAATATTATGCCCTCTGCTTGTATAGGTACAGATGTCATAGTAGGATTTCCAGGAGAAAAAGAAGAAAATTTTTTAGAAACTTATTCATTATTGTCTGAATTAGATATTTCTTATCTACATGTATTTCCTTTTTCTGAAAGAAAAAATACAGAAGCTTTTTTTATGAAAGATTCAATTCCCCAAGAAATCAGGTATAAACGTAGTAAAATTCTTAGAAAACTTTCAAAAAAAAAAAAATATAATTTTTATATAAAACATATAAATAAAAAAAAAAATGTTTTATTTGAAAATAAAAAAAAATCAGGATTTATATATGGATATACAGATAATTATATTAGAACTAAAACTAATTGGAAATCAGAATTAGTAAATAAAATTAAAAATGTTACATTGCTAAATGTAGATAATTGTGGAATTATGATTTGTAAATAATTTTTTAAAAATTTTCAAAACTTTGATACATAAAATCTGTTAATTCTTTACCTTTTAAAAGATTTTGTGATAACATTATCAAATTTAATGAATTTTTAATAATCTTTTTTTGAATATTTAAATCTTTTTCATTTATTATTTTTTTTATAAATTTATGATTTTTATTAACAATAATATTATATTTTGAATTAAAATTTTGAATATTAAACATATTATTCCCAGTCATACTTATTTCTTTCATACGTCTAATAAATTCGGGAATAGTTATAATAAATGGTAATGAAGAATCATCTAAATCTTCTATTTTTATTAAAAATTTTTCTTTGTCAATATTTTGATTTAAAATTTTTTTTAAAAAAATTATTTCATTTTCTGAAAGATTAGAAATATTTTTTTTTTCATTTTTTAAAATTTTATTTATCTTATCTGAATCTACTCTATAAAAATTTAAATTTTTATAATCCATTTCTATTTTTTGTAGTAGATGTCCAACAAGAGGACTATCTAATAATAAAATTTTATATCCTTTATTTTTAATTGTTTGTATATAATAATTTTGATTTTCTAGGTTAGAAGTATAAAAACAAATAATTTTATTATTTTTTAATTTATTTGTATTTTTAATATGTTCTATATATTCTTCTAATATAAAATATTTTTTATTTATATCAGGATATAAAGCAAATTTTTTTGCTTTTGAATAAAAATTAGGGTCGCTAATCATTCCATATTCTATAATTATTTTTATATCTTCCCATTTTTTTTCAAAATCTTCACGATTATTTTTACACATATTTTCAAGCTTATCAGCTACTTTTCTTGTAATATAACCTGAAATTTTTTTTACAGATGAATCTGATTGAAGATAAGATCTAGATACATTAAGTGGAATATCTGGAGAATCAATTACACCTTTTAAAAAATTAAGAAAATCTGGTACTATCCCTTCTAAATTATCTGTAACATATACTTGATTTTGATATAATTGTATTTTATCTCTTTGTATTTCTATTTGATTTCTTATTTTTGGAAAAAAAAGTACTCCAGTAAGTTTAAAAGGATGATCTATATTTAGATGGATCCAAAATAAAGGATTTTCAATTTGCATTGGATAAAGTTCTTTATAAAAATTTATATATTCTTCATCTTTTCCATTTATTGGATTTTTTATCCATATAGGGGATGTATTATTTATTATATTATTTACTTTGATTTTTTTTTCAAGGCCATTTTTATTTTTTTTAATTTCTTCTCGTTCTCCTATTTTTATAGGAATAGGCATAAATTTACAATATTTAATTAATAATTCTTTTATTCTATTTTCTTCTAAGAATTCTTTAGAACTATCATTAATATGAAGTATAATTTCAGTCCCTGATTTAGTGGGTGTATCTATATTTTTAATAGAAAAATTAGTAGATCCATCACATATCCAATGTATAGCAGATTCAGAATCTTTATAAGATTTAGATATTATTTCAACTTTATCAGAAACCATAAAAGATGAATAAAATCCTAATCCAAAATTACCAATTAGAGATTTTTTATTTTTATATTTTTTTAAAAATGCTTCTGCACCTGAAAAAGCAATTTTATTAATATATTTATATACTTCTTTTTTAGTCATTCCAATACCATTATCTATAATTTTTAAAATTTTATTTTCCTTGTTTAGGATAATTTCTATGATTAAATTATTAATTTTTTTATTAACTTTTCCTAAACTTATCAAAGTTTTTAATTTTAAAATAGCGTCAGTTGCATTAGAAACAAGTTCCCTTATAAAGATTTCATGATCTGAATATAAAAATTTTTTAATAACAGGAAAAATATCTTCTGCTGTTACTTTAATTTTGCCTTTTTCCATAAATTTTTTTTTAAAATAAAAATATTATTATTACAATACAATAATAATAAATTTTTTTTTTTAAAATAATAATATTTTATACATATGTATATAATCATATAAAACTAATGCAGACATAGCCTCTATAATAGGAACGGCTCTAGGTAAAACACAAGGATCATGACGGCCTTTTACAAAAATTTTTTTTTTATTAAAATTAATACTTTTTTTTTTAATAGTAGCTACTGCTTTAAAAGCTACCTTTAAATAAATATCCATCCCATTAGATATTCCACCTTGAATTCCTCCAGAAAAATTTGTTTTAGTACTTCCATTATTTTGATATTTATCAATATGATTAGATCCTTTAATTTTTGTTCCATAAAATCCGCTACCATATTCGAATCCTTTTACAGCATTTATAGACAGCATCGCTTTACCTAATTCAGCATGAAGTTTATCAAAAACTGGTTCACCTATTCCAATAGGAACATTTTGTATAATACAAGTTATTATTCCACCTATAGTATCTCCTTTTTTACGTAATTTATTAATATATTTTATCATTTTTTCTGCTAATTGTAGATCAGGACAACGTACAGGTGTATTTTCTATTTTAGAAAAATCAAGTTTATTATAATTTTCACTTAAATTTAATCCTCCTATAGAGGAAACATAGGCTTTTATTAAAATATTATTAATTTTTAATAATTGTTTAGCTATTGCACCAGCAACTACACGAGATACTGTTTCTCGTGCAGAAGATCTCCCCCCTCCCCTATAATCTCTTATTACATATTTTTTATAATATGTAAAATCAGAATGAGATGGGCGATATATATTTTTTATATTAAAATAATCTTTTGAATTATGATCTTTATTTTTTATTATGAATCCAATAGGAGTACCTGTAGTAAAACCATCAAATATACCTGATAAAAATATTACTTCATCTGATTCTTTTCTTTGAGTCACAATTGAAGATTGCCCAGGTTTTCTACGATTTAATTCATTATTTATTTCTTCAAAATTTAATTTTAATCCTGAGGGACATCCATCTATTATACCTCCTAATGCATGTCCATGACTTTCACCAAAAGTAGTTACTCTAAATAATTTTCCAAAAATATTACCTGCCATTAATTAATGGTCTTTTTAATTTTTAAAGTAAAGTGAGTGCTTAGCGGATAGAGAGGGATTCGAACCCCCGGAGTTTTTTACACTCAACGGTTTTCAAGACCGCCGCAATAGACCACTCTGCCATCTATCCAATAAAATTATGATAATTCTATATCAATCATATTGTTAAGTAAATCTTGCATATTTTCTCTTTTTCTAATAAGAAAATATTTTTTATGATAAATAATAACTTCAGAAGGCCTATAACGAGAATTATAGTTAGATGACATAGAAAAACAATAAGCTCCTGCATTTCTAAAACATAAGAGATCTCCTTCTCTTATTTCATTAATTTTTCTATTAACACAAAATGTATCAGATTCACATATATATCCTACTACAGTATAAAAACGGAATATTCCTGATGGATTTGAAATATTATCTATATGATGATAGGAATCATAAAACATTGGACGTATAAAATGATTAAATCCAGAATCAACACCAGCAAATACAGTAGAAGTTGTATGTTTAATAACATTAACCTTTACTATAAAACTACCTGATTCACTAACTAAAAATTTTCCAGGTTCAAAAAATAATTTTAATTTTTTACAATATTTTTCACAAAAAAATAAAAATTTTCTTTTTAAAGAAACACCTAACATATCTATATCTGTTTTTGTATCATTTTTTTTATATGGTACTTTAAATCCACTACCAAAATCTATATATTTAAGTTCATTGAAAAAACTAGCTACGTTTAATAAAATATCAGCTCCTTGTAAAAAAACTCCAATATCTAGGATATCAGAACCTGTATGCATATGTATTCCTTCAACTTTAATTCCAGTATTTTCTACAATTTTTTTAATATGAGGTAATTGATAATATGATATTCCAAATTTTGAATCTATATGACCTACAGAAATTTTTTTATTTCCTCCCCCCAAAATATGGGGGTTTATTCTAATTCCTATAGGATAATTAGTATTATCATTACCTATTTGTTCTAAAAGTGATAAATTATCTATGTTAATTATAACTCCAGCTTTTATTGCTTTTTTTATTTCTGATAAAGAAACACTATTAGGAGTATATATAATTTCTTTTGGTTTAAATCCAGCTTTTAATCCTATTTCTATTTCTTGTATAGATACAGTATCTAATCCACTACCTAATTTTTTTAAAAATTTTAATATACTTATATTTGTATTTGCTTTACAAGCATAATTTATTTTTAAATTTTCTATATAAGAAAAAGATTTTTTAATTAATTTATATTGATATTCTATTTTATTGGCATCATATACATAAAGTGGAGTTCCATATTTTTTTGTAATATTATGTAAATATATATTCTTATTCATAAAATGATAAATTTATAACTTCATTAATTTTACTAACAAAATGAAATTTTAGGCCTTTTAAATAAACTTTTTTTATATCATATACATCTTTTTTATTATCTTTTGATAGAATAATTTCTTTTATATTAGCTCTTTTTGCTGCTAATATTTTTTCTTTAATTCCTCCTACAGGAAGAACCTTTCCTCTAAGGGTAATTTCACCAGTCATCGCTAAATACGGACGTATTGATGTTTTCCAAAAACTAGATATCATAGAAGTTAACATAGTAATTCCTGCAGAAGGTCCATCTTTAGGTATCCCCCCTTCTGGAACATTAATATGTATGTTATACAATTCAAACATTTTGTCATCTATTCCAAATTCATAATTATGAGCTTTTATATATTTTAAAGCTATAGTAGCAGATTCTTTCATAACTTCTCCTACATTTCCTGTTATACTAAAATAACCTTTTCCTTTAAATAATGTTGATTCTATATAGAGAATCTCTCCTCCTACAAGAGTCCAAGCTAATCCTGTAACTACTCCGGGGATTTTAGTAAATTCATATTTCTCAGGATCATTAGGTGGTCCTAATACTTCTTCTATTTTTGAAAAATTTATACGTTTTAAATATTTTTTATTCATAGCAATATTTTTAGCAGCATCTCTTACAATTTTTGAAATTCTCTTTTCAAGAGATCTAACCCCTGATTCTCTAGTATAACTTTCAATAATTTTTTCAATTTGTTTTACACCTAAAATAAGATCGTTATTTTTTAACCCATTTTCTTTTAATTGTTTAGGAATTAAATGTTTTTTACAGATTTCTATTTTTTCTTCAACAGTATATCCATTCATATCTATTATTTCCATTCTATCTAATATAGCAATATGAATTGGATAAAGTGAATTTGCTGTAGCAATGAAAATTATCTTAGATAAATCATATCCAATTTCAAGGAAATTATCATAAAATTCTTTATTTTGCTCTGGATCTAAAACTTCTAACATTGCCGAAGAAGGATTTCCTTGATGTCCTATTCCCATTTTATCTATTTCATCTAATACAAACACAGGATTAGATGTTCCTGCTTTTTTTATTGATTGTAATATTCTTCCAGGCATAGCACCTATATATGTTTTTCTATGCCCCCTAATTTCAGCTTCATCATTTAATCCACCTAAAGACATACGTATATACTTTCTATTTAATGCATAAGCAATTGATTTTCCTAAAGAAGTCTTACCTACACCTGGAGGTCCATAAAAACATAGTATAGGTGACCTAAGATCTTGTTTAAGTTTTATAACAGATAAATATTCTATTATTCTTTCTTTAACTTTCTCAATTCCAAAATGATCCTTATCAAGAATTTTTTTTGCACGGTTTAAATCAAAATTATCTTGAGAATATTTTTTCCAAGGTAAATCTAACATGAAATCTAAATAATTACGTAATATTGTATATTCTGGCATTTGTGTATTAGTACGTTGAAATTTATTTAATTCTCTATCAAATTGTTTTTGAACTTTTTTAGACCATTTTTTTTTATATGATTGAATTCTTAATTCATAGACTTCTTTTTCATATGAAAAATCTCCTAATTCTTCTTGAATAGCTTTTATTTGTTGATTTAAAAAATATTCTTTTTGTTGTTGATCCATTTCAGTTTTAACACGATATTTAATATCGTTTTTTAATTTAATTTGTTTATATTCTATATTTAGAAAACGAAAAGTTTCTATTGCTCTTTGTTTAAAGAAATCATATTCTAAAAGAATTTGTTTTTTTTTAATTTTTAAATTAATATTAGATGCAACAAAATTTATAATAAATGATTTACTTTCTATATTCCTAATTGCGAAACTAGATTCTGAAGGAATATTAGTATTATCTTGTATAATTTTTAGTGCTATTTCTTTAATAGAAGATATTAAAGCTATATATTCTTTATCTTGTTTTCCTGGTTTTTTGTCTTTTAAATATATTATTTCAGCTGTCAAATATGGATAATATTGTATCATTTTAATAACTTTAAATCGACTTTTACCTTGTAAAATTACAGTAGTATTGCCATCAGGCATTTTTAATAATTTTAATATTTTAGCTACTGTACCTATATAATATAGTTCTTGTTCTTTCGGATTTTCAGTATTAAAATATTTTTGAGTTAAAACCCCAATAATTTTATCAGTAGAATATGCATCTTTTAATAATTTAATTGATTTTTTTCTTCCAGCTGTAATAGGTATTACTACACCTGGAAATAACACAACATTCCTTACTGGAAGTATATATAAATATTCTGTAATTAGAATATGAACTGATTCAGAATCAATAAATATATTATGTAATAACATTTTATATATATTAATTTTTTTATAAATATATAACTTTAAAAATCTTTAAATGAAAAAACTAACTAAACGTAATGAAAATTATTCTAAATGGTATAATGAAATTATATTAAGAGCAAATATTGCAGAAAAATCAGATGTACGTGGATGTATGATTATAAAACCATATGGATTTTATATATGGGAAAAAATTAAGTCTATATTAGATAATATTTTAAAATATACAGGACATGAAAATGTCTACTTTCCTTTACTTATTCCAAAATCATATTTCTCAAAAGAATATAATCATATTAAAGGATTTGCAAAAGAATGCGCAATAATATCTCATTATAGATTAAAAAATTATAAGAATAAAAATATTATAGTAGATAAATCTTCTAAACTTGAAGATGAACTTATTGTTAGACCTACATCTGAAACAATAATATGGAATTCTTATAAACGTTGGATTAACTCTTATAGAGATCTACCAATACTTTTTAATCAATGGGCTAATATAATACGTTGGGAAAGGCGTACAAGGTTGTTTTTAAGAACATCTGAATTTTTATGGCAAGAAGGACATACCGCTCATTCTACAAAAAAAGAAGCTATAAATCAAGCTAAAAAAATTTTAAATATATATACAAATGTTTTAGAAAATTTTATGGCTATCCCTGTTATACAGGGAATAAAAACAGATAGTGAAAAATTTGCTGGAGCAGAAAAAACATATTGTATAGAATCGATTATGCAAGATGGGAAATCTTTACAAATAGCTACATCTCATTTTTTAGGTCAAAATTTTTCAAAAGCGTTTGATGTTAGATATTCTACCGAAAAAGGAAATAAAGAGTATGTGTGGGCTACATCATGGGGAATCTCAACAAGATTAATTGGCGCTATTATTATGACACATTCAGATGATAATGGTTTAATATTACCACCTAAAATTGCTCCAATACAAATAGTAATTATTCCAGTTTATAAAACTCAAGAACAACTTAATTTAATAGAAAAACTTGTATTTCCATTAAAAAAATTTCTTGAAAAAATAGGTATAAATATAAAATATGATAAAAGAATTTATTATACTCCAGGATGGAAATTTAATGAATATGAAATAAAAGGCATTCCTATAAGAATAACTATAGGAAAAAAAGATATAGATAGAGGAACTGTAGAAGTTGTAAGAAGGGATACACTTGAAAAAAAATATATTAGTATTAATAAATTAAAATTTTTAATTCCAAAAATTTTATCTAAAATTCAAGATAACATTTTGAAAGTAGCTCTTAAAAGAAAAAATAATTTTTTAATAGAAGTAGATTCTTATGAAGAATTTATAGAAAAAATAAAAAAAAATAGTGGATTTTTATTTGCTCATTGGGATGGTTCGTCTGAAACAGAAACAAAAATAAAAGTTGAAACAAATGCTACAATACGTTGCATACCAATAAATTTAAAAAAAAATATGGGAAAATGTATATTTTCAAAAAATTTATCTAAACAACGTGTTCTTTTTGCTAAATCTTATTAAAGCCATTAATTATTTAATAATAATTTAATTTCATTTAAAGGAGCTGTAATTATATCTATACCTATTTTTGCACATGATATTATATGGAAAGTATTTATAATTGAAGTAACTAATATTTTAGTTTTAAAAAAATAATTATCATAAATTAGTTTTATTTCTTTTATAATATTTGTGTTATATAAACGACCAATAAAAATAGAAATATAATTAGCACCTGCCTTAGCAGCTAACAATGCTTGACCTGTAGAAAATACTAAAGTACAATTAGTTTTAATTTTTTTAATAGAAAAATATTTTATTGCTTTAATACCATCTCTTGTCAGAGGTACTTTTACTATAATTTTTTTATCTAAATTAGATAAAAATTCTCCTTCTTTTATTATATCATTATAATCTGTAGATATTACATCTGCATTTAAATCTCCTGAGATAATATTGCAAATATTTTTATAATGACTATATCTATCATTTTTTTTTATTATACCTTCTTTAACTATTAAAGAAGTATTAGTATTAACTCCATCTAATATACCTAAATTTTCTGCTTCTTTAATTTTAGCTAAATTAGCTGTATTTATAAAATAATACATATTTTTTTATAATATAAAAAAAAAATTTTAACTATTGCTTTTTTAAATTTAAAACTTTTTTTGTAAAATTTGTAATTTTAAAATTTTTATCTAAACATTCAAAACGTTCATATATAATACATATTATTTTTTTATCCCCATTAATAAGTACCCAAATATTTGTTTTATCAACAATAGAAATTTTTTTTTCTTTAAAATATTTACTTAATTTTTTATTGCCTTTCATACCAATTTTATTTAATCTATCACCTTTTTTACAATTTCTTAATTTTAATGGAAAAATTAATTTATCAAAATCTAAAGATGTATATGATTTTTTTTTTTTTCTTTCAGAAAGAAAAAAATATATAAAAAAAGGAATTTTAATCGTATCTATATTATGTATATAATAATTTTTTTTTATAAAATTAATATTATTTTCTACTAATAATAAAGTAGTTCTCTCTTTTATAAGACAATATTTTTTTGAAAATATTTTTTTACCTGATTTAGAATTTAAAATTTTTTTTAAATTTTTAGTATTATTAAATCCATATTTATAAAATATTTTAAATAAATATGTCGAAAGTGGATATAATTTTAATAATTTTTTTATATCTATTTTAACTAAAAATGGGTATATTTTTTTTTCAATTGTTATTATCTTATAAAGATAAGAAATATGTTTTTTAGAACATACATATTCATCATATAAATATTTTATAGATTTTTTAAATCCATTATAAAATTTATAATCTAAAATTGGTTTTAAAAAAAATCTAATTCTATTTCTTAAATATTTATGATCATAATTACTAATATCTTCACGCCATTTAATATTATTTTCATTCGCATATGATATTATTTCTTTTTTAAGAAAAAAATATAAAGGTCTAATAATTTTTTTGTTAAAATTCTTAATTCCTATTAAGCCTTTTATGCCAGTACCTCTAATAATATTAATAAAAAAAGTTTCTATTGAATCATCTAAATTATGCCCTAAAGCTATATAATCACAATATGAATTATTTAATAAATATTTAAACCAATCATATCTAAATTTTCTAGCCATCATTTGTATTGAAAAATGACTATTACTATTAATTGTATTAAACTTTTTAGATTTAAAAAAAATATTGTTTTTTAAACAAAATTCTTGTATAAACAATTCATCTTTATCAGAATCATTACCTCTTAGTTTAAAATTACAATGTATTACACAAATTGGAATATTACATATTTTCATAAGAACATCTAACAGAACCATACTATCTAATCCAGAACTAACTGATACGTATATTTTTTTATTTTTTAAATTAAATTTTTTTTTTATATATTTTATAAAATATGTCTTATAAAACATATTAAATAATATTTATTATTTCTTTTACTATTTCTAATAATGATTTTGTTTTTATATTTATTGTAAAATCAGCTTTTTTATAAAAAAACAATCTTTTACTCAAAGAATCACAAATAAAATTATATAAATCATTTTTATCTAATTTTGATATTAAAGGTCTATTTTTTTTTTGCTTTAAAAGACGGGTAAATAAAGTATTAATTTCAGCATTTAAATAAAAAATTTTTGAATATTTTTTCATTAAAAATATGTTGTTGTTATAACAAGGAGTTCCCCCCCCTACTGATAAAATATAGGATTTTTTTTTTTTTAAAAATTTTTTTAATATAAAATATTCTAATTTTCTGAATTTGTTTTCACCATATATTTCAAATAACTCATAAATACTTTTTTTAGTATATTCTATAATTTTTTTATCTAAATCATAGAATTTATTATTTAAATTATTAGCTAATTTTTTACCTATAGTTGTCTTTCCAGACCCCATATATCCTATTAGTATAATTTTCAAAATATTTATTTGTAAATAAAATAAAATTATAGTATATTTATATATTGACTTGGTAGCTCAGTTGGTAGAGCATTACACTTTTAATGTAAGGGTCCTGGGTTCGAGTCCCAGCCAGGTCACTATATATACACTATCTTTATAAAATAAGCGGTCTGGACGGGATTCGAACCCGCGACCCCGTGCGTGACAGGCACGTATTCTAACCATCTGAACTACCAGACCAAAATATAATAAAACAGGTATTTTATACAATTACATTATTTATATACAAATATAATAAAATTATTTTATAAAATTAAGTAATATTTTTATATATAAATCAATACCATCTTCTATTTCTGATATAAGTATATACTCATTAGGAGTATGAGAACGAGAACTATCCCCTACTCCTATTTTTACTGTAGGAAAATTCATTACACTTTGATCAGATAAAGTGGGGGATCCAAATATTTTTATATTCATATTTTTAGATATTTTTACAATTTTATTCTTCTCATCTATATAAGATGATTTAAGTCTATATGAACTTGATATTATTTTAGATTTTATATTTTTTTTTATTTTATTTATAATCTCTTCATGAGAATATATTTCATTAGTTCTAATATCTACAGTAAAATAACAAGTATCTGGTATTACATTTCTTTGTATACCACATTGTATTTTTGTTACTGTTAATTTTATTTTTCCTAATAAATCTGATTTTTTTTCAAATACATAATTTTTTAACCATATTATGTCATTTATGGCAATATATAAAGCGTTTATACCTTCATATCTTGCTGCATGACCAGTTTTTCCAATAGATAAACAATCTAAAACAATTAATCCTTTTTCAGCTATTGCCATCTGCATATTTGTAGGTTCTCCTATAATTCCTAAATTTATTTTACCTAAATCACATAATATACTTTCTACCCCTCTTGTGGCACGAATTTCTTCTTCAGCACTTATAATAAGTATAAGTTTATATTTATATTTTGGTAAACTATTAATATAAATAAAAGTTGCAATCAATGAAACAACAGAACCTCCTGCATCATTACTTCCTAATCCAATAATTTTATCTCCATCTTCTTTAACTACAAATGGATCTGTATACCATCCGTTAGATGGTTTAATCGTATCATGATGAGAATTTAATAGTATTGTATAATTATCATAATCATAATTATTATTTTCAATCCATATATTATTATATTTTCTTTTTGTATTTAATTTATATTTTTTAAAAAAAGATTCTATAATATCTGCAGTTTTTTTTTCCTCTTTTGAAAGAGAAGGGGTGTTAATAAGTTTTTTTAATAACTTAATACATTCTTTTTTTAATTTTTGTAAATTTATTACAGACATATAATAGTTTTTTTTGTAGTATTATTTAAATAATTAGGATGAGATATTGTTACTTTGTAAACTCCATTTTTTAATGCATAAAAAGCATTTTCTAATTTTGGAATCATTCCTTTGTTTATAATATTATTATTTTTTAATTTTTTAAATAAATTTTCTTCTATATTAGAATAATATGATTTTTCATCATTTAAATTATTTAAAACACCAATTTTATTAAAAATATAGGATAAAATTACTTTATATTCTTTTGATAAAGAAATAGATAAATAAGAAGCTATAGTATCTGCATTTGTATTTAATAGATTTCCATTTCCATCATGAGTAATAGGAGATAAAACAGGAATTATTCCAATTTTAAACATATACTTTATTAAATCAGTATTAATGCTATTAATCTTTAAATTACCAACATATCCATAATCTATATCTTTAATAGGACGTTTATATGATTTAACTATATTTCCATCTGCTCCAGAAAATCCTAGAGAATTTAATCCTAAACTTTGTAATTTTGATACTATTCTTTTATTTATAAGACCAGAATATGTCATTACTACTATATCTAATGTAGTTTTATCTGTAATACGTCTACCATTTATAATATTATTATTATATCCCATTTTTTTTGAAAAAATATCAGCTATTTTTCCTCCTCCATGGACTAGTATTTTATATCCATCTAATTTAGAAAAATTTTTTAAAGAATAAATTAATAAGTTTTTATTATCTATAATCTCACCTCCTATTTTAACAACATTAATCATATATTTTCTAATATTTCTAGAAATACTGTTTGTGTCGCAAAAATTCTATTTTCTGCTTGATTTAAAACAATAGAATTTTTATCATCTAAAACAGCATCTTCTACTACTAAATTTCTTCTTACTGGTAAACAATGCATAAATTTAGCTTCATTAGTTAATTTCATTTTTTTTTTTGTAATAGTCCAAGATAAATCCTTACAAATAATTTTACCATAATTATCATAACTACTCCAATTTTTAGCATAGATAAAATCTGCATTTTTAAAAGCTTCATTTTGATTATTAATCAATTTTATGCCATTTGTAAAATGACTATTCAAATTATATCCATATGGATTAGTAATATATAATTTTATATCTTTTATTTTTTTTACCCATTCTATAAACGAATTTGGAACTGATTGAGGCAAGGCTTTTATATGAGGGGCCCAACTTAAAACTATTTTTATTTTTTTTTTTTTTTTAAATTCTTCAATTGTCATTAAATCTGCTAATGATTGTAAAGGATGTAAAGTAGCACTTTCAAGATTAACTACTGGAACTTTTGAATATTTTATTATTTTTTTTAGTAAAATTTCTTCGTAATCATATTCTCTATCAATAAGACATGGAAATGTTCTTACTGCTAAGATATCACAATATAAACTCATTACACCTATCGCTTCTTTAATATGTTCTTGTGTAGAATTCATAACTGATCCATCAGATTTCTCTATTTTCCAAGAATCTGAATCTATATTTAAAATCCAAGTATTACAACCTATATTAAAAGCAGCTTTTTGACTACTTAAACGTGTTCTTAAACTAGTATTAAAAAATACTAATCCAATAGTTTTGCAAATTTTTTTTTTTTTAAAAGTATTTTTTTTTAATTTTATAGCTTTATCTATAAGTTGTTTAACATCTTTTACATCATTTACACTAATAAATTTTTTCATTATTTTAATTATTTATAACTATTCCAGTGAGATATATAAATTTTTTTAAATGATTTTATTTCACAAAACGATTTTATAAAAACTTTTGCTAAGCAAATATTAGTTAATAAAGGAATATTCAAATTTATAGCTGCACGTCTAATTAAATAATCATTTTTATTATTTTTATAGGGAATATTAATTATAAGATCTATTTTATTAGATTTTAAATTATCAATTATATTACTACTTTTCTTAGTAGAAGAATTTTTTTTACAAAAAATTTTATTTTTAATAAAAAAATTATAAGTTTCATCTTTAGAAAAAAGAATATAATTATTTATTATTAATAATTTTATATAATCTAACATTATTATTCTATTTTTTAGAGATTTTATATAAATAAATATATTTTTTTTGGGGATATTATAACCAACAGATAACATAGATTTTATTAGAGCTTCATTAAAAGAAGATCCTAAACATCCTACTTCTCCTGTAGAAACCATATCTACACCTAATATTGGGTCTGAACCTTCAAGCCTAGAAAATGAAAATTGTGAAGATTTTACACCTACATAATCAATTGTTAAAAAATTAGTGATATTTTTATCAATATTTTTCTTCTTTAAAAGAACTTTCATCGCTAATTCTACCATATTCAAATGTGAAACTTTTGATATAAAAGGAAAACTTCTTGAAGCTCTTAAGTTACATTCAATTACTTTTATTTTTTTTTTTTTATATAAAAATTGTATATTAAATGGACCTGATATATTAAATCTTTTAGCTATTTTTTTTGAAATATTTTTTATTTTTTTAATAGTATTTAATGAAATATTTTGGGTAGGATATACTAATGTAGCATCTCCAGAATGAACACCTGCATATTCTATATGTTCTGATATAGCATGATATATCATTTTTCCATTATTTGCAACAGCATCTAATTCTATTTCTTTTGCATTTTCTATAAATTTTGTTATTACTATAGGATATTTAGGAGATATAGTTTTAGCTTTTTTTAAACAGAAATCTAATTTTTTTTTATCAAAAACTATATTCATAGCAGCTCCAGATAAAACATAAGAAGGTCTAATAATAATAGGAAATCCTACTAAATTTATAAAATGATAAACATCATAAATATTAGATAATTCTTTCCATTTTGGTTGAAGTATATTTAATTTATCTAGAGATTTAGAAAATTTAAATCTATCTTCTACTTCATCTATATGAATTGGAGAAGTTCCTAATATTTTAACTTTCTTTTTATAAAGAGGTAATGATAAATTATTTGGAATTTGGCCCCCCATAGATATAACAGTCCCTTCAGGATTTTCTAATTCTATTATATCTAATACTCTTTCTAAACTAAGTTCTTCAAAATATAATCTATCGCAGACATCAAAATCTGTACTTACTGTTTCTGGATTATAATTTATTATTACTGAACGATATCCTTCTTTTTTTATAAAATCTAATCCACTAACACAACACCAATCAAATTCTACACTACTACCAATTCTATATACACCTGATCCTAAAATCACAATTGATTTTTCTTTTTCAGAATACGAAACATCATGATGTTCTCCATTATAAGTTAAATATAAATAATTAGTTTTTGATGGATATTCAGATGCTAATGTATCAATTTGCCTGGTAAAGGGTATTATTTTTTTTTTTTTCCTATAATTTCTTATATTATTTGATAATTTAGTTATTTCATCAATTGATGATGATATAAGTCCTGCAATTTGATTATCTGAAAATCCTTGTTTTTTTGATTTATATAATAAATCATATGTAATATAATTTTTTTTATTATAAAATTTTAATTTTTTTTTAGTTTTATAAATATTTTCTAATTTATAAATAAACCAAGGATTTATATTTGTAATATTTGTTATATCATATACTGATAAGCCCTTTTCAAATGCATCCTCAAGAACTTCTATTCTATTATATTTAGGAGATTTTAAAATCTTTATTACTGATTTTATTTTTTTTTTTTTTTTTAATGGATTTATAAATCCATATAAACCTAAATCTAACATTCTAAGTCCTTTTTGAATTGCTTCTTCAAACGAACCACCTATAGACATTAACTCACCTACACTTTTCATACTACTCCCAATTTTAGTAGATACACCATCAAATTTTTTTAAATCCCAACGGGGGATTTTACAAACAATATAATCTAAAGCTGGTTCAAAAAAGGCATATGTTAATTTAGTTACAGTATTTTTTAATTCATGTAATCCATATCCTAATGCTAATTTAGCAGCTATAAAAGCTAAAGGATATCCTGTAGCTTTAGAAGCTAACGCACTTGATCTTGATAAACGAGCATTTATCTCAATAACATTATATTTATCTGAATTATTAGACAAAGCAAATTGAACATTACATTCACCTATTATATTAAAATATCTAGCTATTTTTATAGAAATAGATCGTAATCTATTATATTCTATATTATTCAATGTTTGAGAGGGGGCAACTACAATGCTATCTCCAGTATGAATTCCTATAGGATCTATATTTTCCATATTACATACAGTAATACAATTATCATAAATATCTCTTACAACTTCATATTCAATTTCTTTCCAACCTTTTAGTGATTCTTCTATAAGAATTTGAGAAGAATAAGATAATGCAACACTTGATATTTTTTTTAATTCATCTACATTTTTAGCAAATCCACTTCCCAAACCACCCAGAGCATAAGCTGATCTAATTATCAAAGGAAATCCTATTTCATTAGATGCATTTATCGCCTCATATACAGAATTTACAGCTATACTTTTAGCTATGTTTATTCCTATATTAATTAACATTTTTCTAAAAATATCACGATCTTCACTTTTAATAATATAGGATATAGGAGTTCCTAAAACTTTTACATTGTTTTTTTTAAAAACACCATTATTATATAATTCAATTCCACAATTTAAAGCTGTTTGCCCACCAAATGAAAGGAATATTCCTTGTGGTTTTTCTTTTTCTATTATTTTTTCAACAAAAAAAGGGGTAATAGGTAATGAATAAATTTTATCAGCTATTTTTTCAGATGTTTGAACTGTAGCTATATTAGGATTTACTAAAATTGTAAAAATATTTTCTTCTTTAAGAGCTTTTAAAGCTTGTGTTCCAGAATAATCAAATTCTCCTGCTTCTCCTATTTTTAAGGCACCGGATCCTATCACTAATACTTTTTCTAGTTTCATATAGACTATTTCTTCTTTTTACATTTTATAAATTTCAAAAATACATCAAAAAGAAATTGAGTATCAGTAGGCCCACTTGATGCTTCTGGATGGAATTGAACTGAAATAAAAGATTTTTCAAAATTTATTAATCCTTCACAAGTATTATCATTTAAATTTTTAAACAAAATTTTCCATCCATTTGGAATTTTATTTGAATCTATTACATATCCATGATTTTGTGAAGTAATAAAACACCTATTAGTTCCTGATAAAATCACAGGTTGATTATTACTCCTATGACCATATTTAAGTTTATGTGTATCGAAACCTGCAGCAAGACCTAATAATTGATTTCCTAAACATATTCCAAAAATAGGTTTATTACATATCAAAACTTTACTAATATTATTTATTGTAGTTTTATATTCTTTTGGATTTCCTGGACCATTAGAAATAAATAAACCATCATATTCTTCATTTAGAAAATTATAATTCCAAGGAACTCTTATTACAGTGCAATTTCTTTCTAAGAAACATCTAATAATATTATTTTTAACCCCACAATCTATAAGCAAAATTTTATATTTTCCATTTCCATATATTTTTTTTTTTCTTATAGAAACCTTATATACTAAATTATATTTATCTGGATTATAAAATTTTACATTATCTGAAATAATTATTTTTCCTAACATAGTTCCTTTATCTCTAAGTTTTTTTGTAAGTGATCTTGTATCTATGGAATAGAGACCTACGGTCTTATTAATTTTTAAAAAATATGATAATTTTTTATACATATTCCAGTGGAATGCATTCTCTGAATAAGAAGAGATTATTAATCCAGAAACATTAATATTATTTGATTCAAAAAATATTTTTAGTTTTTTTTTATTTGAAGTTATTGGAGGAATTCCATAATTTCCGATTAATGGATAAGTACAAACTAATATCTGTCCTTTATAAGAAGGATCCGTTAAACTTTCATTATAACCAGTCATTGAGGTGTTAAATACTATTTCTCCAGCTGAGGATTTTTCATAACCAAAACTATAAGCTTCATAAATACTACCATCCTCCAAAATTAATTGGGCTTTTTTATTTATCATTTTTTAAAAAATACAATGCTTTTTTTAATTTTAAAATAAAAGTTTTTATATGTTTTTCTTCTATAGTAAGAGGAGGTAATAATCTTATTATCTTTTTATTAAAAGAAGATCCTACAAAAATATTTTCATTTTTTATTAAAATATTTATTAATTTTTGTATTTTAAAATTAAAATTAAGCCCAAGCATAAGACCTCTTCCTCTAATTTCTTTAATTTCATCAATTTCTTTTAAAGAATTAATAAATATTTTTCCATTTTTTTTTGCCTTATATATAAGACATTCATTTTTTATAATTTCTAAAACAGAAATTCCAGAAGAACAAGCTAAATAGTTTCCACCAAATGTAGTTCCTAACATTCCATTAAATGGTTTAAATTTAGGATTTATAATTACTCCCCCTATAGGGAATCCATTTCCCATTCCTTTAGCAATAGTAATTATATCTGGTTTAATCCCAGAATTTTGATGTGCAAAAAATAATCCTGTTCTACCATAACCACTTTGTATTTCATCTAGTATAAGAATAGTATTATATTTTCTACATAAAGAATATATTTTTTTAAAAAAAAATATTCCTGGATCAATTATACCTCCTATACCTTGTATTCCTTCTGAAATAACAGCACAAGTATCTTCTTTTTTTAATTCTTCTTCTAATAAATAGATATCTTTATAAGAAAAAAATTTAACTTCATGTTGTGAATTAAATTTAGTAATAATTTTTTTATTATCTGTAATTGAAATAGCCCCACTAGTACGGCCATGAAAAGAGTTTTTAAATGCTATTATTTTTTTTTTTTTATTATTAAAAGACGCAATTTTAATAGCATTTTCATTTGCTTCTGCTCCAGAATTACATAAAAAAACTTTATAATCATTATATTCTGATATCTCTAGTAGCATACTAGCTAATTTTTCTTGTTCAGGTATTTTTATAGAATTAGAATAAAAAAAAATTTTTTCTATTTGTTTTTTTATATTATTTACGTATGTAGGATGAGAATGACCAATTGAAATTACAGCATGTCCACCATAAAAATCAAAATATTTTTTATTTTTATTATCATAAAGATATATTCCTCTACCTTTAATTATTTCGATATCTACAATAGAATAAACATTGAATAAATTCATTATAAACCCATAGGTTTTAATTTTAAACCACAGGTTTCTTCAAAATTATACATAATATTCATATTTTGAACAGCTTGTCCTGAAGCTCCTTTTATAAGATTATCAATTATACTAGTTATTATTAGTTTATTTTTATTATAATTCAAATGTAATATACATTTATTGGTATTTATAACTTGTTTTAAATGTATTTCTTTTTCAGATATAAAAATAAAAGGATTTTTTTTATAAAAATTATAATATATTTTTTTTATTTCATCAAATGAAATTTCTATATTAGTATATAACGTTGATATTATTCCTCTAGAAAAACATCCTCTATATGGTATAAAATATATTTTTCCATAATATTTCTTTTGTAATTTATTTATAGTTTGTCTCACTTCATTTATATGTTTATGATTAAATAAATTATATGTTGATATATTATTATTTCTAAAACTAAAATTTAAGTTATCATTATTCATTCGACCTGCACCAGTAGATCCAGTTATAGCACTAATATGTATATTAGTTTTTAATAAATTTTTTTTTGCAAGAGGTAATATTGATAATTGTATAGCTGTGGAAAAACAGCCTGGATTAGCAATATTATTAGATTTTTTTATAATATTTTTATTTAATTCAGGTAAACCATACTTAAAAATTCTATTTTTAAAAATAGAATTTTTATTTATTCTAAAATCATTACTCAAATCAATTACATTAATTTTAGAAGAAATATTATTTAATATTTTTTTTGAATGTCCATGACCTATACAAAGAAATAATAAGTCAATATCATCAGTAATTTCACTACTAAATAGTTTATTAATTTCACCTATAATATCTTTATGTATATTTTCTATAGGAATACCTGGATAAGTAGTACTTACTATATTTTTTATTTTAACTTTTGGATGATTAATAAGAATTTTAATTAATTCATTTGCAGTATATCCAGCACCACCAATAATTCCTATATTAATCATATTATGATATATAATTTTTTTTTATATTATGATAAATTTTCATTTGATTCCCAAAAATTTTAATAAATCCTTTAACCTCATCACTAGTCCACTCATTATTAATTTCACCATATTTAGCAATATTAGATTTCATCATATCAAATTTTGATTTAATACCTATTAATTTAAATATATATGGATTTAATAATATCTTTACTTTTCCACTTACTCGTTTTTGAGTATTTGTAAAAAAACACTCTATATCACGCATAATTGGATCTAAATATTGTGCTTCATGTAATAAATTTCCATACCAATTAGATAACTGCTCTTTCCAATATATTTGCCATTTAGTTAAAATATGTTTTTCTAAAAGTTGATGTGCTTTTATTATTAATAAAGCAGCAGACGCTTCAAATCCTACTCTCCCCTTTATTCCAAGTATAGTATCTCCTACATGGATATCTCTACCTATAGCAAATTTAGACGATAACTTTTCAAGTTTTATAATATTGTTTATTTGTAAATCTTTAATATTATTAATATATAATAATTCTCCTTTTTTAAATTCTAATTCTAGATAGAATTTAGAATATTCAGATAATTTGGTAGGATAAGCTTTTTCAGGTAATGATGTTGATGATTTTAATGTTTCTTCACCTCCTATACTAGTTCCCCAAATTCCTTTATTAATAGAATATTTAGCTTTTTTCCAAGAAATTTTTATGCCTTTACTTTTTAAAAAATTAACTTCCTCTTTTCTAGATAATTTAATATCTCTTATTGGGGTAACTATAATTTTATCAGGACATAAAATTTGAAATGCTAAATCAAATCTAACTTGATCATTTCCTGCTCCTGTACTTCCATGAGATATAGCTTTTACTTTTAATTTTTTAGCATATTCGGCAATTAAAATTGCTTGAAAAAATCTTTCGGAACTAACAGATAAAGGATATGTATTATTTTTAAGTATATTTCCATATACTAAATATTTTATACATTTATAATAAAAATATTCTTTAGCATTTATAGAATAATGATATAAAGCTCCTATATTTATAGCTTTATTTTCAATAGATTCAATATCTTTATTATTAAATCCTCCAGTATTAATTATAATAGTTATTACTTTATATCCTTCATTAATTAAATATTTTAAACAAAATGAAGTATCTAATCCACCACTATATGCTAATAAAATTGTATCTCCTTTATATAAATAATTTTTTTTTAAATTAAAATTTTTTTTTTTAGGATCATATAATAATCCTGTACATAAACACATTTTTTTCTTATTTCTAATAAGAATATCATAATTAGTACAACTTTTACATCCTTTCCAAAATTTTTTAGATTTAGTTAAATAACTAAATAATACAGGATTAAAACCTAAATCTGTATTAATCTTTATTACTGCAGGACTAGTAGTAATACTAAATATTTTTGATTTAGGAAATTTATTTTTTGATAATTTAAAAATTTCTAATTTTATCATTTTAGCTAATCCGTGTAATCTATATTTAGGAAATACGATAAGTCCAGAATTAGATAAAAATTTTTTTTTTTCAAATATTTCAAAGTAACTAAATCCTGCTAAATTACCATTAAAAAAGGCTATAACAGAAAATCCATCAACCATTTTTTTTTTAATATATTCAGGATCTCTTTTTGAGATACCAGTTCCTCTAACTTTAGCAGAAGATTCTATCTCTTTACATATAAGATAAGCGTACTTTTTATCATCAATATTAGCTATTCTAACTGTTATTTTCATTTATTCTAAAAATCATCGTGTTTACACAGTATAAAAAAATAATTAAGTATTTAATTGAAAATTAATTTTATATACCTTACTAAGGGTTTCTAACAAATGATGATTTATATTAATAAAATAATTATTTGATATATATTTTATATATAAATTTTTTTTTTTATCATAAACTGTAATATAAAATATTTTACTTCCTAAATTATTAAAGATTATTTTTTTTAAATTTTTTATTAAATCATCATTTAAATAATTAATATCTATAACAATATTTATACTCTTAGATAAGAGTTTTATAACTTTATTAATATTTAAAATTTTTAATATTTTAATATAAATTCTTTTATATTTTTTAATATAAATACTCATATATATGAGATTATTATCATATATATAATTTTTATATTTTTCATAATCTTTTTTAAAAAGTTTAAATTCTTTATTATATTTATCATCTTCTAAATTAAAGATTAGATATTTTTTATTATTTGATATTCTATGTATTGATTTAGATATTATGCCACATATATTTAATATTTTACCAATATTTTTTTCTATATTCTTATTTAAAGAATATAATGAAGCATTAGTAAAATTTTTTATTTCATAATTATATTCATTTAATGGATTATAAGTCATATACATTCCTATTACTTCTTTTTCTTTATTTAATTTATAAAAATTATTCCATTCTTTACAAATTTTAAATTTGGGTTCTAATATTTCTATATCTTTAACAGAACTAAAAAGGGTCTTTTTAACATTTTTTTTTAATTTTTTATATTTTACCCCAAATTTTATCATTTTTTCTATCATATTTGATCCATTTTCTTCATAGAAATATTGATATCTATGTATATTGTTTAAATTATCAAAAGCTCCTGATAAAACTAAATTTTCTAAAACTTTTTTATTAACTAAACGTAAATCAACATTTTTAATTAAGTATAATATAGAATTATATCTATTTTTTCTTTCTTTAAGAAGAGAATTAACAGAAGATTCTCCTATTCCTTTAATAGCACCCAAACCAAAACGAATATATCCCATTTTATTAACAGTAAATTTATAATTGCTTTCATTTATATCTGGTCCAAGTACTATTACTCCAATACGTTTACATTCTTCAATAAAAAAAGTGACATTTTTTATTTTTTGCATATTATTGCTTAATACTGAAGCCATATATTCAGCTGGATAATGTTTTTTTAAATATGCTGTTTGAAAAGCTATATATGAATAACATGTAGAATGAGATTTATTAAAAGCATATGAAGCAAAAGCTTTCCAATCTTTCCAGATTTTTTCTAAAATCTTTATTGAAAAAAAATTTTTTAGACCACCATAAATAAATTTATTTTTAATTTTAAATAATATTTTTTTATCTTTTTTTCCTATAGCTTTTCTTAAAAAATCTGCATCTCCTTTACTAAATCCAGATATTTTTTGTGAGATCAACATAACTTGTTCTTGATAAACTGTAATTCCATAAGTTTCTTCTAAAAATTCCTTAAGCTCAGGAAGATCATAAGATATTTTTTCAAGTCCATGTTTACGTGCTATAAAATTAGGAATATACTGCATAGGTCCAGGACGATATAAAGCATTCATAGCTATTAAATCATAAAATTTATCTGGTTTTAATTGTATAAGATATTTTTGCATACCAGGAGATTCATATTGAAAAACAGCAACTGTTTCTCCCTTTTGAAATAATTCATATGTTTTAACATCATCAAGAGGTATATTTTCTAATTTTAAATTAGAAATTAGATATAATGTTTCTTTAATTATAGTAAGCGTTTTTAACCCTAAAAAATCCATTTTTAATAGACCTACTTTTTCTACAACCTCATTATCAAATTGAGTTAATAAAAAATTAGAATCTTTTGTTGTCGATACAGGTATATAGTCTTTAATATCTGAAGGTGTAATTATAATGCCACATGCATGAATTCCAGTATTTCTAACAGAACCTTCAATTACCATAGCTTGTTTAAGTATTTTAGACTGTAAAGTATTTTTTTTTTTAAAAATTTTTTTTAATTTTATTACATTTTCTAATTCTTCATTATTTAAAATTTCTTTTAAAGATTTAATATTTTTTTTTATTATATCTTTTAGAGATATATTAGGTACAATTTTTGCAATTTTGTTTGTTTCTAATAAAGGAAGATTCAATACACGAGCAGTATCTCTTATTGAAGATTTGGCTCCCATTTTTCCATATGTTATTATTTGAGCAACTTTATTTTTTCCATATTTATTCACTACCCATTCAATTATTTTTTCACGACCTTTATCATCAAAATCAATATCAATATCAGGTAGAGAAACACGATCAGGATTTAAAAATCTTTCAAAAAGAAGATTATATTTTATTGGATCTATATTAGTTATACCTAAACAATAAGCAACAACAGATCCAGCAACAGAACCTCTTCCAGGTCCTACTTCAATACCTATATTTTTTGCTTTAAAAATAAAATCTTGTACTATAAGAAAGTATCCTGGATATCCTATTTTTTTAATAGTTTCAAGTTCAAATTCAATTTTTTTTTTAATTATATCATTTATATCTATATATTTTTTTTTAGCTCCTTTATAGGTTAAAAATCTTAAATATTCATTTTCATTATTTTTATCATAATCTTTACAATTTTTTTTTATCCATTTATTGGGTATATTAAATTTTGGTAATAAAATTTTATTTGAAATATCATAAAATTCTACTTTTTCTATTAATTCTTTTAAATTAGAAAAGGCTTCAGGCAAATCTGAAAACAGATTATACATTTGAAACTTATTTTTAAAATAAAATTCTTTATTGGGAAATCCAAAACGAAATCCTTTACCTTTTCCTATAGGAGTAGATTGCTTTTGACTATTTTTTACACATAATAAAATATCATGTGCATTATAATCTTTTTTAGAAATATAAAAATTATTATTTTGTGCAATAAATTTTACATTATATTTTTTTGAAAATTTTAACAGAATTTTATTTACATGATCTTCTTCTTCTAAACCATGCCTTAATATTTCTATATAAAAATCGTCTCCAAATAAATTATGCCACCATTTAAATACTTTCTCTGCCTCATTTTCACCTTTATTTAAAATAGTAAATGGTATTTCAGAATTTAAATCTCCACTAATTGCTATTAAATTTTCCTTATATTTTTCAATTAAATTTTTTCCAATTCTAGGAATTCCTGAATAATATCCATCTATAAATCCATGAGAACATAATTTTGATAAGTTATTATAACCATTTTTATTTTTAGCAAAAAATACTTGATGATATATTTTATCCGGATTTTTTTTAGTAAATTTTTTTATTAAATAATTATATGAAATAAATAATTCACATCCTATAATTGGCTTAATTTTTTTATTATTATAATTTAAATTTTTTATTTTTTTAATAAAATTAAAAACTCCCATCATATTACCATAATCAGTTATTCCCACAGCATCCATATTATATTCTATAGTTTTTTTAATTAAAGAATTAATATCAATTGTTGAAGACAGTATTGAAAAAGAAGTATGATTATGAATATGTGAAAAATATTTTGTATTAAAATTATTATTTTTAATATTAAAATTATTAATTTTTAATTTTAAATTATTAATTTTATTTAATTTTAATAAATTAATTTTATTAATTAATAATTTTTTATTAATATTATTAAGTGATATTATTCCAATACGTAATAATTCAAAAAAACATTTTGAAGTTGCTAATACATCTGATTTAGAATCATGAGCAATAAATGTATCATTAAATAATTTTTTATAAAGTTCTGTAAGTGTAGGCCATTTTAATTTGTCTTTTCCAATTTTAATAGCACAATAATTAATAGATTTTTCTTTAGTATCAATAATTTTTTTTTTATATAAAAAATTTTTTTTTTTAATTCTAAAAAATTCTGCACATATTATTTTTATATCAAAAAAAACATTATGACCAATAAAAAAATTATATTTATTAATAATTTTATTAAATTTTTTTAATACATAATTTATTTTATATCCTTTTTCAATTGCATCTTTTGTACTTATACCATGTATTTTAGTTGATATAAAAGGAATCTCATAACCTTCTGGTTTAATTATATAATCTTTAAGTTCTATTAATTTTAATTTTTCATCATATAATCCCCATGATATTTTTACTAAACGAGGCCAATTAATAATATTATTTATTGGTGCATTATAATCTTTAGGTAATCCTGTAGTTTCTGTATCGAATATTATATACATAATAAAAAAATAGAATATTTTTAATTTAAATACTTCTTAAAAAGTGGGTGATACTGGATTTGAACCAGTGACCCTCTGCTTGTAAGGCAGATACTCTTAACCAACTGAGCTAATCACCCATACCCATTTATTAATATATAATTTTTAATTTAGTATTTAATATTTTTTTTTCACCTATATTATTAAAATATACAGTAATAATTTGACCTTCTATTTTAATTATTTTTCCTCTTCCAAAGGAATTACTATATACAATCATACCTTCTTTTAAATTATTTGTATATGATCCTAATAATGAGGTATCATCAAATTTTTTATGATTTAAATCATTTTTTATATATTTTATATATTTTTTATCTATTTCTTTAACAAACCTACTACATATAGTAGGTACTATTTTACCCCATTTATATCTATTTTTAGAAAAAGTTAAAAAAATATCTTCTTTAGCACGTGTTAATGCTACATAAAATAAACGTCTTTCTTCTTCAATTTCCAATTGAGATGAAATACTTAATATAGATGGAAATATCTTCTCTTCTAGACCTATAATAAATATTATTGGAAATTCTAATCCTTTAGATAGATGAATAGTCATCAGAGAAACACTTTCTTTAGTTAAATTATTAAATTTATAATCTAAATCTAAATCTAAATAGAGACTTTCTAAATATGCATTTAGAGAAATTTCTTCATTTTTTATTTTTTTTTTATCTTCTACAAAAGTAGAAATACTATTCAAAAATTCTTCAACATTATCTATTCCTTGTTTAATTTTATCTTTTTTTATTTCTTCTAACAATCCAAAGGATTCAGATATTTCTTTAGAAAGAATAAATGCATCTTCATCTAATCTTTTATTAAAAAATAATATTTTATTACAAAAATTAGAGATATTATCTAATATTTTTTGGTCTCTATTAATAATAGACTTATAATTATTAATATTTTTTAATATTTCAAATATTCTTTTATCATTTTGTTTTGATAAAAAAAATATTTTTTTTAAAGTTACCTCTCCAATTCCTCTTTTAGGATAATTAATAATCCTAATTAAAGATTCTTCATCATTAATATTAACTATTAAACGAAAGTATGCTATTAAATCTTTAATTTCTTTTCGTTTATAAAATGAAATACTTCCATAAATATTATATGGTATTTTTTTTTTAATAAAACTCTCTTCTAAAGATCTAGATTGTGCATTTGTACGATATAAAACACCAAAATCACTATATTTTAATTTTTTTTTTTTTTTTAATTGATCTATTGTATTGGCTACAAAATCACTTTCTTCAAAAGAAGAAAAGGCTTTATATAGTTTAATTTTTTTTCCAATTTTATTATTTGTCCATAATTTTTTATCAATTTTTCTTTTATTTAAAGAAATAATCTGATTAGATACATCTACAATATATTTCGTAGACCTATAATTTTGTTCTAACCTAATAATAACCGCATTTTTATAATCTTTTTTAAAATTTAAAATATTATTAATATTCGCTCCACGAAATGAATATATACTTTGAGAATCATCTCCAACAACAAAAATATTATTATGTTTTAATGATAATAATTTTATTATTCTATATTGAGAATAATTTGTATCTTGATATTCATCAATTAATATATATTTAAAATATTCTTGATATTTCTTAAGAATCTCAGGATTTTTATTAAATAATATATTAGTATATAATAATATATCATCAAAATCCATTATTCCATTTTGATAACAATATTTTTTATAATTAGCATATATATTAGTTATATATAAATTTCTTTCATTAAAATAATGATTTTTAATCATAGATATTTTATCCAATAAATATTTGGATCTATAAATTTTTTTATCTAAATTAAGATTTTTTATTATTTTTTTTATAATCTTTTCAGAATCATATCTATCATATATAATATAATTCTTTTTATATCCAATTAAATCACTATTCTTTCTAAGAAGTTTGGCAAAAATTGAATGAAACGTACCTATATAAATCTGGTCTAATTCATTTTTATCAATTAAAGAGGAAAGCCTATATTTCATTTCATTTGCAGATTTTTTAGTAAAAGTTAATGCTAAAATATTTCGACTTTTAACACCAGATTTAATTAAATGAATTAAACGATATATAAGTACACGAGTTTTCCCTGATCCAGCTCCTGCTATTACCATAGTAGGTCTATCTATAGTAGTTACAGCTTTATATTGAGTTTTATTAAGAATACTTAAATATTTCATATTTATTATTTTCCAATACAAAATTTAGAAAAAATATTTGATAATATCTCTTCATTAGTTACTTCACCAGTTACTTTACCTAAATAATCTAAAGCTGTACGTATATCTATCGATAAAAATTCTGGAAAAATTTTTTTTTCCAAATTTTCTTTGACTTTAGATAAATAAAAAACTGCTTCTTTAAAAGATTCGTAATGTCTTGTTTGAGTTATTACTATTGAATTTTTTTTTAAATTAATCATTTTTTTATAAAAATTAGTTATTTTATATAATAATTTATTAATTCCATATCCATATTTAGCAGATATATTAATTATATTTTTATAATTAATAATTTGTTTTTGTTTGATTAAATCATATTTATTTATTATAATAAATATTTTTTTATGAGGATATTCTTTTTGTAATTTTTTTTTTTTATTATAAATCATTTTTTTATTAAAATTATCAAATACATATAATATAATATCAGATTTTTTAATATTACTATATGTTTTTTTTATACCTAATTTTTCAATATAATTTTTTGTCTTATTATTTATACCTGCTGTATCTATAAAACGATATTTTATTCCATTTATAATTAAACTATCTTCTATATAATTTCTAGTTGTTCCTGCAATATTAGATACTATTGATCTTTCATATTTCAATAATTTATTAAATAAAGTTGATTTACCTACATTAGGACATCCTATTATAGATACTGATATGCCATTTTTTAAAGCATTTCCTATTTTAAATGATTTTATTAAATCTTTTAATTTTTTTATTATATTATCTAATAATTTTTTAAATTCTAAATAATTTATTATATTATAATTTTCTTCAGAAAAATCTAGTTCAAATTCTATTAATGATAAAAAATATATCAATTTTTTTCTTAAATTTTTAATTAAATTTGAAATATTTCCACGCATTTGATTAATCGCAAATTCATGAGAAAAATCTGTTTCTGAATTAACAATATCTAATATTGATTCCGCTTGACAAAGATCTATCTTTCCATTAAGAAAAGCACGTAAAGTAAATTCTCCAGGATTGGCTAATCTGGCTCCTTGGTCAATAATTATTGCCAATAATTTATTTTGTATGTAAATAGATCCATGACAAGATATTTCTACTATATCTTCTCCAGTATATGATTTTGGTTTTTTAAATATAAAAATTAAAACCTTATCAATAATTTTATTTTTGTATTTTATATATCCTAAATTTATTGATCTTTTTTCAGATAATTTTTTTTTTCCTGAAAAAGATAAAAATATTTTTTTTAAAATTTTTATAGAATTTACCCCTGAAATACGTATAACAGCAATTGCTCCATATCCACTAGGAGTAGCTATAGCTACTATAGTATCATTATTTTTTAACATTTTTAACATTTTTAACATTTTTAACATTTAAAACATTTAAAATTTCTTTTGATATTTGTAATTCTTCATTTGTATTAATAACAAGTATTTTTACTTTATTATTTTTTACTTGTATTTCATTTACATTATTTTTTTTTAATAAATTATTATTTTTTTTATTATCTAATTTTATTCCAAAAAAATCTAAATTTTCACATATAAGTTTACGCATTAACATATCATTTTCTCCTATACCTCCAGTAAATATTAATGCATCTACCCCATTCATTACAGATATAGATATCCCAATATATTTTTTAACTCTATAAGAATACATTTCATATGCTAATATTGCTTTTTTGTCTCCTTTATCATATCTTTTTTTTATATCTCTCATATCACTATAACCTGATATAGCCAACATTCCACTTTTTTTATTTAAAATATCAATCAATTCATCTATTTTAAAACCTTTTTTTAGAGTATTAAAAATAATATTACTATCTATATCCCCAGATCTTGTTCCCATTATTAATCCACTATTTGGAGAAAATCCCATAGACGTTTCTACAGATACGCCAGAATCTACAGCTGTTATACTAGATCCATTTCCTAGATGCATAGTAATTAATTTAGCTTTTTTATTTTTTAAATATTGTATTGCTTTTTTTGAAACATATTTATGACTAATTCCATGGAACCCATATGATCTAATATAATGTTTGAAATAAAATTCATATGGAATTGCATATAAATAAGCTTTTTTAGGGATTGTCGAATGAAATTCAGTATCAAATACTGCTACTTGAATTGATTTTTTAAATATTTTTTCAGATATTTCTATACCCATAGTATTTATTCTATTATGTAGAGGAGCTATATTAAAAAGTTCTTTTATTTTTTTTTTTACATTTTCTGATATTATTGTAGGTTTAATAAAAAAAAAACCTCCATGAACTATTCTATGACCTATAGCATATATTTCATCTGTATTTATAATTACACAATTACATAATAAATTATTAATTTCTTTTAAACCTATAAAATGATTATATATATTTTTATATATTATTTTTTCTTTTAAAAAAGTATGTTTTATTCTACTTCCATACATTCCAATTCTTTCTATTAATCCTTTGGCTAAAATTGTTTTTTTTTCTATTAATTGATATTTAATTGAAGAACTTCCTAAATTTAAAATTAGTAATTTCATATTTTATTTGCTTGTATACAAGTAATTATAATAGTATTATATATGTCTTTTACAGTAGATCCTCTGCTTAAATCATTAATTGGTTTTTTTAATCCTTGCAATATTGGTCCAATAGAAATTGATTTAGTTTCATGTTTTACTGCTTTATAAGTATTATTTCCTGAATTAAGATCAGGAAATATAAATATATTAGCTTTTCCTTTTAATTTAGAATTAGGTATTTTTTTTTTACAAATTTCTGTATCTACTGCAGCATCATATTGAATAGGACCATCTATAATAATACTAGGATTAGTTTTTATAACAATATATGTAGCTTCTCTAACTTTTTCTACTTCTTTTCCAAATCCAGAATTTCCAGATGAATATGATAACATGGCAATTTTAGGTGTTATTCCAAACAATTTAGCAGTTTCGGCTGAACATATTGCTATATCAGCTAATTGTTCTGATGTCGGGGTAGAAATTATAGCACAATCTGAATATATTATTACACGATTTTGTAATAACATAAAAAACATAGATGATACAGTTTTTATTCCTATTTTCTGTTTTATTATTTGGAAAGCAGGCCTAACAGTATTAGCAGTCGTATTAACTGCACCTGAAACCATACCATCAGTCATTCCTTTATAAACCATCATAGTTCCAAAATATGAAAAATCTGAAATAAGAAATTTGGCTTCTTCAAATTTCATACCTTTATTTTTTCTTAATTCATAAAGAGTTTCAGCAAACTCATTTAAATATATAGAATTTTTAGGATTTATTATTTTTATACTCTTTTCATCCCAATATAAATTTAATTTTTTTATTTTTTTTTTAATTGTTTTTGAATCACCTAATATAGTTAACTTTCCAAGTTTATTATATATAAAAATTGATGCCGCTATAATAATCCGTTCTTCTTCTCCTTCAGGTAATACTATATGTTTCTGTGCATTTTTACTTTTATAAAAAATTTTATTTTTAAATTTTTGTGGTGTATACATTTTTTTTTATTTATAATTTACAAATATTTAAAATTTTTGTTACTATATATACTTTTTAATGTTTCAAACATTAGATGTATACAATTTTCTATATCTTTTTTGTTAGCCATTTCTACTGTTGTATGCATATAACGTATAGGAATAGATATTAAAGCATAAATAACACCATTGTATGTACCTGTACATATAGGTGATACAAGTCTTTGAAAGTCTAAATTATTTTTATTAGCAATATATATAATTTTTTCACGTAAATTATTGTTGATTGATGTAGAATAACTTATAACTGGTCCCAATCCGCATTTTACATCTCCATTGATTTTTTTATCAATCATAGTAGTATCATTACATACATCAGTTATAATAGCTATATTAGGTTTAATACTAATTATTTTAGTGTTTTTAACATAATTTATAACATACAACCCATAAGGGAATACAAAATTATTTTCTTTTATTAACCTCATAACTTCAGCTATAATAAATCCACCTATTTTATTATTTAACGCACTCCCTACAAAATAGTTATTATTCATAATAAAAAAATTATCTGTATAAGTTACCATACAACCTACATTAATTCCCAAATCTTCTACTTCTTTTTTATTAGAAGCACCTATATCTATAAAAATTTTTTTTATATTTGGTGATTTAATAGCGGGCCATACAAATAATCCATCAATAATACAATTTTTAGTATGAATATTAACACGTTTTGACGTTGCTATCTTATTCTCACTCCCACCAGCTACATATATAAATCCATCATCTGTAATATAATTAACATACCAGTAAATTTCATCTATATGTGCTTCAATTACAATTTTAAAAGTTTTTTTTTTATTTATAA
Source organism: Candidatus Karelsulcia muelleri PSPU (assembly GCF_000829155.1). Taxonomy (GTDB): domain Bacteria; phylum Bacteroidota; class Bacteroidia; order Flavobacteriales; family Blattabacteriaceae; genus Karelsulcia; species Karelsulcia muelleri_A. The sequence continues at coordinate 126,724 of NZ_AP013293.1, read as the reverse complement.
TACCTACAACTGTTCCATAATTATCTATTTCAATAGAGTCTGAATATTGTTTTATATATTTCATCCATATTTTTTGAGCATCAACTTCAGATCCAGTTGTTAAATATTTATATAAAAAATATTCTGATTTTTTACTAATTTTATACATTATTAATGTTTATTAAAATTTCTCTGTAAATTTAACAGAATTACTTATAAAATTAAGTTTTAAATTATATAATCCACCATTTCTATTTTTAGCTATTATAAATTCTGCTTCTCCCTTACAAGGAGTAGATTCATCATTATCCCAATAATGAAAACCATAATAATCAGGACGATAAATAAATGAAACAATATCGGCATCTTGTTCTATAGCTCCAGATTCTCTTAAATCTGATAATAAAGGTCTTTTATACCCACCTCTTATTTCTACAGCACGTGATAATTGTGAAATAGCAATTATAGGTATATTTAATTCTTTTGCTATAGATTTTAAATTTCTTGATATAAGAGATATTTCTTGTTCCCTATTTATAGGCTTATTACTTACTGTCATTAATTGTAAATAATCTATTATTATTATACCTATTTTATGTTGTGAGACCATACGTCTACATTTAGCTCTTAAATCAAAAACAGATAAAGATGGTGTATCATCAATAAATAAAGGTGAATTTTTTAATTTTTTTATTTTAATAAAAATCTTATTCCATTCAAAATCAGATAAAATTGATTTTCTAAATTTTTCAGAAGAAATTTCTGTTTCAGAATAAATTAATCTTGTTATTAATTGTATTGAAGACATTTCTAAAGAAAATATCATTGTAGGTATATTATATTTAATAACAATATTTCTAGTCATAGAAAGAGCAAAAGATGTTTTGCCCATTCCAGGTCTAGCAGCAATAATTATTAAATCAGATTTTTGCCAACCACCAGTAATATTATCAATAGTTTTAAATCCTGAAGGAATTCCACTTAAGCCATTATTAAGTTGTAATTTTTTTATATTTGATATAGCTCTATCAATTAAATCTTTAGCATTTTCATAATTTCTTTTAAAGTTATTATTACTTATATTAAATAATTGTGATTCTGCATAATTTAAAATATCAAATACATCAGTAGTTTCTTTATAGGAATTTTTTATTATAAAATAAGAAATTTCAATTAACCGTCTTAATATAAATTTTTGTCTAATTATATTTGCATGATATTTTATATGAGCTGAAGAAATTACTTTTTGAGTAAGTTTTATTAAATAATAATCTCCTCCTATAAAATTAATTTTTCCTTCTTTTTTTAATTGATTTGATACAGTATATAAATCTATAGGTTTAGAATAATTAAATAATTTTTGTATTACTTTGAATATCTCACGATTTTCATTTTTATAAAAAATTTCTGGAGTTATTATATCTATAATACTAGAAAATACTTTTTTATCAATCATCAATGCACCTAAAACAGCTTCTTCTAAATCTATAGCTTGAGGGGGTGATTTGACCATTTTATAATTATTAATTAAATATGTATAGGTTTATTCCCTGTAGCAATTAAGGCTGCTTCTTTAACAGCTTCAGTAAAAGTAGGATGAGCATATGATATTAATGATAAATCTTCAGATGAAGCTCTAAACTCCATAGCTAAAACGGCTTCAATTATTATATCTGATACTCTAGGACCTATCATATGAATTCCTAAAATTTCATCTGTTAATTCATCAGATAATATTTTTACAAATCCATTAATATCTCCACTAGAAATAGCCCTACCTAAAGCTTTAATAGGAAATTTTCCTATTTTATATTTTATATTTTTTAATTCTTCTTCACTTTTTCCTACACTAGCTACTTCTGGATTTGTATAAATTACAGATGGTATTAAATTATAATTAATAATATTTTTATTTCCATAAATATTATCTGAGACAAATATTCCTTCTTTTTCAGCTTTATGTGCTAACATTAATCCTCCAATAACATCACCTATAGCATATATATTTTCTATATTTGTTTGTAAATTATTATTTACTATAATAAAACCTTTATTATTTTTTTTTATTCCAATATTTTCTAATCCTAAATTATCGGTATATGGAATTCTTCCTATTGATAATAAACAACAATTAGATATAATATTTATATTGTTATTTTTATTAATTTTTGCATTAATTTTAACCTTAGATTTAATAATCTCTATGCTTTCTACTTTTGTAGAAAAAAAAAATTTAATTCCATCTTTTTTTAAAATTTTTTCTAATTCTTTACTTAAATCTAAATCCATTTTACTAATTATATTTTTTTCATATTCAATTATTGTTACATCTGACCCTATTTTATTATATAATGATCCTAATTCAATTCCTATAACACCACCTCCTATTATTGATAATTTTTTGGGAATATAATTAAGTGATAAAATCTCTGTAGATGATATAATTTTATTTCCATCTATTTTGGCAAAGGGTAATTCCATTGGTTTAGAGCCAGTAGCTATTATAGCATAAGTAAAATTTATTTTTTCTATTATAGATTTTTTATTTAAAATGTAAATAGTATTTTTATTTTTAAAAATAGCTGTTCCTAAATAACTTTTTATTCTATTTTTAGAAATTAAATATTTTATACCCTCACAAATTTTATTAACAATATTATTTTTACTATTCATCATTTTTTTAAAATCTAATAAGATATTATCAAATTTTATTCCATGTTTATAAAAACTATTTTTAGCTTTATGATAATTTTCCGCATAATATAAAAGTGTTTTTGATGGAATACATCCTACATTAAGACAAGTTCCCCCAAAATTGGGATATTTTTCTATAATAGCTGTCTTAAATCCTAGTTGTGAACAACGTATTGCAGAAATATATCCACCAGGACCAGATCCTATTATAACAACATCATAATAATTCATATTAATTTTATTTTTTATTTTTAATATAATTATTTGTTTTTAAAAATTAAAACTCTAGAGATTTAATTTCTCTAATTACGGTTATCTTTATTTCACCTGGAAAATTTACTTTATTTTTAATTTTAATAATTAAATCACGAGATAATTTATATATTTTTTTTTCATCTATTGTTTCACTTTCAACAATAACACGTAATTCTTTTCCTGATTGGAGAGCAAAAGCTTTTTTTACTCCATTACAATTCAATGCTAGTATTTCAAGGTCATTCAACCTTTTTAAGTATGAATCATAATGATTTCTTCTAACACCAGGTCTTGAACTACTGATAGTATCTGAAATTTGTATTATAGGAGATAATAAGGATTTCATTTCAATCTCATCATGATGAGATCCAATAGAATTACAAATATAAGGATGTTCTCCATATTTTTTCGCCCAATTCATTCCCAAAACTGCATGAGAAAATTCAGATTCAAAGTCAGAAACTTTTCCAATATCATGTAATAATCCTGCACGTTTAGCAAATTTTATATTTAAACCAATTTCTGATGACAATATTGAAGATAAATTAGCTACTTCACAAGAATGTTGTAAAAGATTTTGGCCATAAGAAGAACGATATTTCATTTTACCTACAATTTTAATTAGTTCAGGATGAATAATTCTTATCCCCATATCAATTATAGTTTTTTTTCCAATATAAAAGATTTCTTTTAAAATTTCTTTTTCAGAAATAAAAACAATTTCTTCTATTCGTGATGGATAGATTATGCAATCTAAAATCAATTTAGAAATAGATAATCTAGCTATTTCTCTTCTTATTGGATTAAAACTAGAGATTAAAATATAATCAGGATTATCATCTATTATAATTTCTACACCAGTTAAGGTTTCTAAAGCTCTAATATTTATGCCATTTTTTCCTATAATTTTTTTTTTCATTTCTAATGAATCTATATTCAAAATAGAAATAGAATTTTCTATAGTAATAGATGTTGCTAATCTTTGAATTGATTCAATCATTATTTTTTTTGCTAAAAAATGATTGTTTTTATTTTTAATATTTTTAATTTTATTAAAATTTAATTTTAATATTATTTGTTCTTCTTTTTTAAAAAAATTTAATAAATAAAAACGGATTTCTTTAATTGATAATTTATCAATCTTTTTAAGAGATAAATTATAAATTTTAAATTTAATTATTTTTAAAATAAAAAAAAACTTTTATATAAAGTTATTAATTTATTTTTAATAGATTTGGTTAATCTTTCTTTCAAAGAAATTTTTATTTAATAATTTTTTTATAATTTTTTAATAATTTTTTTATAATTTTTTTATAATTTTTTATTATGTATGAAACAATTGATGAAAAATTAGATAATATTGAAATAAAAAAATTAAATGATAAATTAAATGAAGAGAATATAAAATATATACGTATATTTGGAGATTTTAAAAATTTTAAAAAACGTATAAAAAAAGAAAAATTAGAAATTATAAAAAATGCTAATGAAACTCTTTTATTTGATTTATTATCTGTTTTAGATGATTTTGATAGAAGTTTAAAAGAAATTAAAAAATATTATAATAATAATAAACCTTTAATTCAAGGAATTTTTTTTATAAAAAAAAAATTTTATGAAATATTAAAAAATAAAGGACTAAAAAAAATTAAAACAAAAAAAGGTGATAAATTTAATACAGATCTGCATGAAGCAATAACTCAAGTTAAAGCAACATTGGATGAACTAAAAGGAAAAGTACTCTCTGTAATAGAGGAAGGATATTTTTTAAATAAAAAAGTTATTAGATATTCTAAAGTTATTGTTGGAAAATAATCATGATAAAGAAAGATTATTACGAAATATTAGGTATATCTAGAGATTCATCTCCTGATGAAATTAAAAAAGCTTATAGAAGATTAGCTTTAAAATATCATCCAGATAAAAATAAAGAAAATAAAAAGGAAGCGGAAGAAAAATTTAAAGAAGCAGCTGAAGCTTATCATATTTTAAGTAATACTGAAAAAAAACAACGTTATGATAAATTTGGTCATTCTGGTTTTCAAGGATATTCTAATAATGGTTATGAAGGAATGAATATGGAAGAGATTTTTACAAATTTTGGAGATCTCTTTGGAGATTCTTTTAGTGGCAATTTTTCCGAATTTGGATTTAGTCATTATAATAAAAAAAAAATCCTTAAAGGAAGTAATCTAAGAATAAGAGTAAAATTAGACATTAATGAAATTATAAAAGGAATAAAAAAAAAAATTAAAGTTCAACGTTTTAAAATGGCTAAAGGTGTTGAATTAATATATTGTAAAAATTGTAATGGAACAGGACAAATAACACGTGTAACAAATACAATTTTAGGGAGAATGAATACTACTACTACATGTAATATATGTAGTGGTTTAGGAAAAAAAGGTGAAAACATCCCTAAAGGAGTAAATAATAAAGGTTTAATAAAAGAAGAAGAATTAGTAAGTATTACTATTCCTCCTGGGGTAACTGAAGGTATACAATTAAAAATATCAGGTAAAGGAAATGATGCTCCATTTGGAAATGGAATTCCTGGTGATATTATAGTTGTTATTGAAGAAATTCCTCATGAAAAATTAAAACGTGAAGGTAAAAATTTACATTACGATTTATATATATCATTTACAGATGCTGTATTAGGTTCTTCTGAAGAAGTACCTACTGGAGATGGAAAAGTCAAAGCCCGTATTAAAATAAATGCAGGAACCCAATCAGGAAAAACTTTTAGATTAAAAGGTAAAGGATTACCTTCTCTTGAAGGTTTTGAAAAAGGAGATTTACTGATACATATCAATGTATGGACTCCTAAAAAATTAAATGAAGAACAAAAGATTTTTTTTAAAAAAAATAAATATGATAAAAATTTTATTCCTTGTCCTAATAAATTTGAAAAATCTTTTTTTGAAAAAGTCAAAGAAATGTTTTCATAATAAAAACTTTTTATGAAACGGGTAATTGTAGGAATGTCTGGCGGTGTAGATTCTAGTGTAGCAGCTTTGTTACTAAAACAAAAAGGTTATGATGTTATTGGAATATATCTTAAATATTATAATATAAATAATAAATGTCCTTGGAGAGAAGATAGTATAGATGCAATGTTAGTATCACAAAGTTTAAAAATTCCATTTTATATAATTGATATTACTAAAAATTATAAAAAATTAATTATAAATTATATTTATAAAGAATATAAAAAAGGTTTGACCCCTAATCCTGATATACTTTGTAATAGTAAAATTAAATTTAAAATTTTTTTAGAAAAATCAATATTTTTCAAATCGGATTTGATAGCAACAGGTCATTATGTTAGAAAGGAAAAAATAAAAAAAAATGGAAAAATTTATTATAAAATAATATCTGGTATTGATGATAATAAAGATCAATCATATTTTTTATGTAATCTTAATCAAGATCAAATTAAAAATTCAATTTTTCCATTGGGAAATTTAAATAAAAAAAAAGTGAGAGAAATAGCTAATAAGTATAATTTAATTAATGCTAAAAAAAAAGACTCTCAAGGTATATGTTTTATTGGAAAAATAAAATTTTTAAATTTTTTAAAAAAAAAATTAGTAGAAAAAAAAGGAGATATTATAGAAATAAATAAAAATAATCATATATATAAATATGATAAATATAAATTTTCTTCTAAAAAAGAATTATTATTTTTTTTATCAAAAAAAATAAAATATAAAAAAGAATATGGTAAAATTATAGGTAAACATATAGGTGTTCATTATTTTACAAAAGGTCAAAGGAAAGGATTAAAAATTGGTGGATATAAATATCCACTATTTATAATAGAAAAAGATATTATAAATAATATTTTATATGTAGGAATGGGAAAAAATCATCCAGGATTATATACAAAAGTAATTTGTATTAAAAAAAAAAATATTCATTGGATGAATGAAAATTTTATTAAAAAAAAAATAGAAGTAGAATGTAGAATTAGATATAGACAAAATTTTCAAAAAGCGACTTTATTTATAAAAAAAAATTATTTATATGTAGAATTTGAAATTCCACAATTAGCAGTTAATGCAGGTCAATTTATAGTTTGGTATATAAATAATGAAATTATAGGTTCTGGATTAATAGAATAAATAAATTTATATGAATTGTATTAAAGCTATTGATAAAAATATATTTTATATAATTAGAACTTATGTAAATAAGATAAATAAAAAATCTTATGTAATAGGAGGATATGTTAGAGATTTTTTTAAAAAAAAAAAAAAAATAAAAAAAATTAATATTATTACTGTAGTAAATTGTATAAAACTGGCTAAAAAAGTATGTAAAAAATTATATCCCAAATATAATATATATATATTTAAAAATTTGGGAATTGCTATGTATAAAAATACAAATTTAAATATAGAATTTGTTTGTGTAAACAAATTAAAATTTGTTCAAAAAAAAAGTAATTTTACTATTAATACTTTAGCTATTAGTTTAAATAATTTAGATTATGGAAAATTAATAGATCCTTTTGGAGGATTATTTGATATAAATAAAAAAAAAATAAGATCTACTTTAGATAGAGAGATAACTGATATTATTAGAATAATAAGAGCTATTCGTTTTTATATTAAATTGAATTTTAAAATTTATAATAATAAAAAAATTATTAAAATTTTTTATAAAAAAAGAATTATATATGAATTTCATAAAATTTTATTATATAAGAAACCTTCTATAGGAATTTTTTATTTATATAAAATTGGATTATTATCAATAATATTACCAGAATTAATAAATATTAAAGGAATTGAAATTAAAAATAATTTTAAACATAAAGATAATTTTTTTCATACATTAGAAGTTGTAGATAATATTAGTATATATACTAATAATATTTGGTTAAAATGGGCTGCATTATTACATGATATAGGAAAATATATAACTAAAAAATATAAAAAAAATTTTGGATGGACTTTTTATTCACATGAATTAATAGGATCAAAAATGATTACTTCAATTTTTGAAAGACTCAAATTACCTAAAAAAAAAAACATTAAATATGTTAAAAATATAATTAAATATAGTTCAAGACCTCTAACTTTGATAAGTTATACAGCTACTGATTCTTCAATTAGAAGATTATTATTTGATATAGGGGATGATATAGAAGATTTAATCTTACTGTGTAAATCGGATATAACAACTAAAAATTTTATAAAAAAAAAACAATATAAGAAAAATTTATTTTTTTTAAAAAAAAAAATAAAAAAAATAAAAAAAAAAGATAAAATAAGAAATTGGATTTATCCTATATCAGGATATCATATCATGAATATTTTTGGCATAAATTCTTGTAAAGAAATAGGAATTTTAAAAAAAAAATTAAAAAATGCAATTATTAAAGGTATTATACAAAATAACTTTGAAAAAGCTAATTTATTTATTATAGAAACAGGTAAAAATATTTGTTTAATATAAATTAAACTTTAAACCTCCATCCAAATGGATCATTAATTACATTATGTTGTATATCTAAAAGATTTTTTTTTAAAAAAAAAGATATTCTTTTTTTATTGTCAATATTTGGTAAATAATAATTTTTAAATTTATATCCTATTTTTTTAAAATGATTTACAACAACTGCTGTACCACATCCAAATATTTCTTTTACTAAATTTTTACGTAAATTATATATAAGTTCTGAAACAGAAAAATTACATTCTTTTACTTTTATACCTTCTTTTTTTGCTATAGTTATAATACTTTTTCTAGTAATTCCATTTAAAATTTTTTTATTAGCTGGAGCTGTAATTAAATGATTTTTAATATAAAAAAAAACATTCATTGTTCCTGATTCTTCAATAAAAGAATGAGTTGATGAATCAGTCCATAATATTTGATCATATCCTTCTTCTTGAGCTATCCGAGTAGGATAAAAAGAAGATGCATAATTACCAGCAGCTTTTGTGAAGCCTATACCTCCATCAGCTGATCTACTATATTTTTGTTCTATCTTAACTTTTAATGGTGTTAAATAATAATTACTTGCAGGAGTACATATAATCATAAAAATATATTTTTTAGATGGATTTGCAGATAATTTTCCATCTGAAGCTATCATAAAAGGACGAATATAAAGAGATTGACCATAATTATTTGGAATCCATTTTTTATCTATAGATAATAATTTTTTTAATCCATCTATAAAAATAGATTTAGATATTAATGGCATTTCTAAACGTTTAGCTGAAGAATTCAGACGATTAAAATTTTCAAAAGGTCTAAATAAAAAGACATTTCCATACTTATCTTTATAAGCTTTCATTCCTTCAAATATTGCTTGACCATAATGAAATACTAATGATATAGGAGATACAGTAATATCTCCAAATGGTTTTATAATAGGATTTTTCCATTTACCATTTTCAAATTTACAATAAAACATATGATCTGAATAATGATTACCAAAAGTAATATCATTAAAATCAATTTTATCTATACGGGAATGGTAAATATTTTCAATTATCATATTGACTTAAAATTAAGCTACATTAATAATAAATATACTAGATAATTAATTTTATTAAAATAAGTTTTATGCTGAAATATTATATTTTCTTAAAACATTATTTAAAGATGTTTTTTTATCAGTACTTTTTTTTCTTTTCCCTATAATTAATGCACAAGGAACGTAATATGTTCCTGATTTAAATTTTTTAGAATATGATCCAGGAATTACTACTGATCTTTTAGGAATTAAGCCTTTAGATATTAAAGGTTTATCATTTGTAACATCTATTATTTTTGTAGAAGAGGTTAATACTACATTAGCTCCTAATACTGCTTCATCTTCCACAATTACTCCTTCAACTATAATACATCTTGATCCTATAAAAGCATTATTACCTATAATAACAGGATAAGATTGTAAAGGTTCTAAGACTCCTCCTATTCCTACTCCTCCACTTATATGAACTCTATCCCCAATTTGAGCGCAGCTTCCTATAGTAGCCCAAGTATCTATCATAGATTCTTTTCCTATAAAAGCTCCTATATTTACATAGGATGGCATTAAAATTACATTTTTTGAAATATATGATCCATATCTAGCTATAGCAGTAGGGACTACACGAACATTAATTTTATTATAATTTTTTTTTAAAGGAATTTTATCATAAAATTTAAATGATCCAAATTCTATGAATTTCATTTTTTTTATTTTAAAATAAATTAATATGGCTTTTTTTATCCATTCATTTACAATAATTTTTTTTGAAAAAAAAATTACTCTTATTTTTCCTTTATCTAAATAATAAATAATTTTTTTTACATTAAATTTTAAATCACAATGATTTAAATTTGAATTCATATTCCAATATGATTCTATAGTTTTTTTAAAATTATCTATAATTTTTTTCATGTAAAGTTTTATATTATATTTATAATTAATTTATTAAAATTAATTAAATATAATCATGTCAAAAATATTATGTATTGATTATGGGAAAAAAAGAATAGGTTTATCAATTACAAATTCTATTAGATCAATAGCATTTGGTCTAAATACAGTAAATCAAAATGATCTAATTTCTACATTAGAAATGTATATAAAATATGAAGATATAGATACTATTGTTATAGGATTACCTATAAAATATTATAATTCTATATTCCCTATAGAAAAAAAAATTAAAAAATTTATAAAAATTATAAAATATAAATATCCAAATTTAATAATAAAACGTCTAGATGAAAGATTTACATCTAAAATTGCTAATTATTATTTATTAAATAGTGTATTTAAAAAAAAAAAAAGAAAAAATAAATCTTTATTAGATAAAATAAGTGCAACTCTTTTATTACAAGATTATATAAAAATTGAAAATTTATGATATTACCAATATTAATTTATGGAAATCCTATTTTAAGAAAAAAATGTATTGATATTGATAAATCATATCAAAATATTAATTTATTAATTAAAAATATGTATGATACAATGTATAAGGCTAAAGGAATTGGATTATCTGCCCCCCAAATAGGTTTATCTATTCGTTTATTTATTATTGAATATAATAATTTTTATAAAAAAAAATTTAAAAAAGTTTTTATTAATCCAAAAATTATAAAAAATTATGGTTATGATTTAATTTCTAAAGAAGGTTGTTTAAGTCTTCCTAAGATAATAGAAAATATTAAAAGAAAAAATAATCTAATAATAGAATATTATGATGAAAATTGGAAAAAATATAGACAACATTTTAACGGGTTATTATCAATAATAATTCAACATGAATATGATCATATTGATGGTAAATTATTCATAGATCATATGAATGATCTTAAAAAATTTTTAATTAAAAATAAATTAAAAATAATGTTTAATTTAAAAAAAAAAAAATTTTAATTAATTTCTTTTATTATTTTTTTAAATAAATAATTATTATTCATAGCTAAATCTGCTAAACATTTACGATTTAATTTAATATTATTTTTATTTAATAAAAACATTAAATTTGAATATGATATTCCATTTTCTCTAGCTGCTGCATTAATACGTTGAATCCATAATTTTCTAAAATTTCTTTTATTATTTTTACGTCCAATAAAAGAATATTGAAATGATTTTTCAACAGCATTTTTAGCTACTGTATATAATTTACTTCTTGCTCCATAAAATCCTTTAGCATAATTTAAAATTTTTTTTTTATGTTTTTTTGATGCTACTGCATTTACTGATCTAGGCATAAGGCATATTAAATTAATAATAATTGTTTTTTTATATTTTTTATATCTGATTTGTGTACTATAGAATAGTAGGATAATCTACGTTTCCTTTTTTTATTTTTTTTAGTTAAAAGATGATTTTTAAATGATTTTTTCCTTTTAATTTTTCCATTTCCTATCAATTTAAACCGTTTTTTTGCTCCAGATTTAGTTTTTAATTTATACATAAAAATAATTATTTTTTAGGGGTTAATATTATAAACATTTTTTTTCCCTCCATAATTGGCATTTGTTCTATTTTTCCAAAGTTTTCAAGAGAATTCGCACATTCTAGTAAAAGAATTTCACCTTTGTTTTTATGAATTATAGAACGACCTTTAAAAAAAATTGTAAATTTTACTTTTTTTTTAGTTTTTAAAAATTTTTCTGCATGTTTTATTTTAAAAAAAGTATCATGCTCACATATTTGTGGGCTTAATCTGATTTCTTTAGTTATAATTTTTTCTTGTTTATATTTTAATTGTTTTTGTTTTTTTTTTTGTTCATATAAATATTTTTTATATTCAAGTATTCTACAAATTGGTGGATCTGTTTTAGGATTTATTTCTACTAAATCTAAACCAGTATTAAAAGCTATATTTAAAGCATCTTTTAAAGAATAAATCCCATTTTTTATATTTTTACCTACTAAACGTAGTTTAGTAGCAGTTATACGTTTATTAACTCTATGTAGTTCATTTTTTTTAAAACGTTGGGAATTATTATATTTTTTTTTTAAAGCAATAATTTTATAATTTTAAATTAATTTCTTTTTTTAAAAAATTTATAAATCTTTCTAAAGATAAAAAAATAATTTTTTTTTCTTTAGAAGATCTTATAGATACTGAATTTAATTTTTCTTCTTTATCACCTAATACTAAAATTAAAGGAATTTTATCTATTTCAGCATCTATTATTTTTTTAGAAAGACTCTCTATACGAGAATCTATAAAAGATTGTATTTCTAACTGCATAAGCAAATTTAATATTTTTTTTGAATAAAAAAAATTTTTTTCTAAAATTGGAATTATTCTAATAGGTATTGGTGATAACCATAATGGAAAATTTCCCTCTGTATTTTCTATAAGAATAGCAATAAATCTTTCTAAAGATCCTAATGTTGCCCTATGTATCATTATTGGTCTAATTAATTTATTTTTATTATTTGTATAAAATAAATTAAATCTTTCAGGAAGATTATAATCAACTTGTACTGTTCCTAATTGCCAATTTCTACCTAAAATATCTTGAACCATAAAATCTAGTTTAGGCCCATAAAAAGCAGCTTCACCATATTTTATATATGTATATATTTTTTTTTCTTTTGTTGCTTTAATTAAATATTTTTCAGATTTATACCAATGTTCTTTAGAGCCAATATATTTATATTTTTTTTTATTATCTCTTAAAGATATTTGAGCTTTATATTTATAAAAACCAAGTTTTTTAAATATAAAAATTATCATATCTATAACAGATTTCAATTCTTCTATAAGTTGTTCTTTAGTACAAAATATATGTGCATCATCTTGTGTAAAACTTCTTACTCTAGTTAATCCATGTAATTCTCCACTTTTTTCATATCTATATACTGTTCCAAATTCTGCAAAACGTTTAGGTAAATCTTTATAAGAAAATTTTTTATAATTATATATTTCACAATGATGCGGGCAATTCATAGATTTTAAAATAAATTGTTCTTCTTTATTAGGTGAAATAAATGTATTGAAACTATTTTCATAATATTTTTCCCAATGTCCTGATATATTATATAATTTTTTATTAGCTATATGTGGAGTAGTAACCATTTCATAACCAATTTTTTTATTTAAATTTAATAAAAAATTTTCAATTTTTTTTTTTAATAAAAATCCTTTAGGTAACCATATTGGTAATCCCTGACCTACAATGTTAGAAAATGTAAATAACTCTAACTTTTTACCTATTTTCCTATGATCTCTTTTTTTATATTCTTTTTTTTTTAAAAAATATTTATATAAGTATTTTTTATATGGAGATGATATTGCATATATTCTTGTAAGTTGTTTCTTATTTTTATCTCCTTTCCAATAAACACCTGATATATTTAAAATTTTAACAGCTTTTATAAAAGATGTATTAGGAATATGACAACCTCTACAGAGATCTATAAAATTATCATGTTTACAAATAGTAACATAATTTTTTTTTATATTATTTAATATGTAAAGTTTATAAATATTATTTTTATAATATTTTTTAGCTTCTGATTTTGAAATATAATATAATTCATAATTCAAACATTTACTAGCATTAAATAGCATCTTTATTTCAATTTTATAAAAATCTTTTTCAGAAAAAAAATTTTTTCCAAAATCTATATCATAATAAAATCCATTATTTCTAGCTGGCCCTATATTAAGTTTCGCTTTGGGATAAAAATCTAATATAGATTGTGCTAATAAGTGAGATGAAGAATGCCAAAATGCTTTTTTACCAATTTCATGTTCCCAAGTATAAAATACTATTTCACAATCATTATAAATATTCGTAGACAATTCTTTTTGTTCTCCATTTATACTAACTGATATTATTTTTTTATATAATTTAGTTTCAATTATATCAGATTTAATTTTTAAAGGAGTTATTGGAGGATCATACTTAAAAACTACTTTATTAAAAGTAATATTAATCATATATATATTATTTAACTTCTTCAAAATCTACATCTTGAACACTTTCATTTTTTTTATCATTTGATGATGTTGATTTTTTTTCATTATTATCATCTTTTTGATCATTATTATCATCTTTTTGATCATTATTATCATCTTTTTGATCATTATTATCATCTTTTTGATCATTATTATCATCTTTTTGATCATTATTATAATCTTGTTTATTTTTATAATTATATATTTCTTGGTATGAAGAAGATAAAATTTTATTAAGATTATTTATATAAATTTCTATATCAGATATTGTTTTTGAATTACGAGCATCTTTTAGATTTTTTAAATTTAACTCCATATTTTTTTTAGTTTCTTCTGACATTTTATTCCCATGTTCTTTAAGTTGTTTTTCAGTTTGAAAAATTACACTATCAGCAGAATTAATTTTTTCTATTTCTTCTTTTATTTTTTTATCTTTATCCGCATTTTCTTGTGCTTCTTTTTTCATTCTTTCTATTTCATTTTGGCTTAATCCTGATGAAGCTTGTATACGTATAGATTGCTCTTTACCAGTGCTTTTATCTTTAGCTGATACATTTAAAAGTCCATTTGCATCTATATCAAAGGTAACTTCTATTTGTGGAATTCCTCTAGGTGCAGGTGCAATATCTATTAAATCAAATCTACCTATTTCTTTATTATCATTAAACATAGATCTTTCTCCCTGTCCAACACGTATAGTAACTGCTGATTGATTATCTGCAGCAGTAGAAAAAATTTCTGATTTTTTAGTAGGAATAGTAGTATTTGAGTCTATTAATTTTGTAAAGACTCCACCTAATGTTTCAATACCTAATGATAATGGAGTTACATCTAATAATAATACATCTTTTACATCTCCACTTAAAACACCTCCTTGTATAGCGGCTCCTATTGAAACTACTTCATCTGGATTTACACCCTTAGAAGGATTTTTTTTAAAAAATTTCTCTACCTGTTCTTGTATCTTAGGTATACGTGTAGACCCTCCTACCAAAATAACTTCATCTATATCTTTATATATTAAATTTGCAGCTTTTAAAGCTGATTTACAAGGATCTAATGATCTTTTAATAAGATTATCCGATAATTCTTCCAATTTAGCACGGGTAAGCGTTTTAACTAAATGTTTTGGTCCAGAAGGAGTTGCAGTTATATATGGTAAATTAATTTCAGTTTTTGTACTAGACGAAAGTTCTATTTTTGCTTTTTCTGCAGATTCTTTTAATCTTTGATGCGCAATCGAATCATTACTTAAATCAACTCCTTGTTCTACTTTAAATTCTTTAATTAACCAATCTATAATAACTTTATCAAAATCATCACCTCCAAGATGAGTATCTCCACTTGTCGATAAAACTTCAAATACACCATCACCTAATTCAAGAATAGATATATCAAATGTTCCTCCACCTAAATCATATACAACTATTTTTTTATTTTGATTATTTTTATCTAATCCATAAGCTAATGCTGCAGCAGTTGGTTCATTTATTATACGTTCTACATTTAATCCAGCAATTTCTCCAGCTTCTTTTGTTGCTTGACGTTGAGCATCATTAAAATATGCTGGAACAGTAATAACAGCTTTTTTAACTTCATGCCCAAGATAATCTTCTGCTGTTTTTTTCATTTTTTGTAATATCATAGCAGATATTTCTTGGGGAGTATATAGTTTATTTTCTATAGAAACTCTAGGGGTATCATTTTCTCCTTTTATTATTTTATAAGGAATATTTTTTAATTCTTCAGTAACTTCTGAAAATTTTCGTCCCATAAAACGTTTAATAGAAAATATAGTTTTATCAGGATTAGTAACAGCTTGACGTTTAGCTGGATCTCCAACTTTTGTTTCTCCTCCTTCTATAAAAGCAATTATTGAAGGAGTGGTACGTTTTCCTTCTGAATTAGTAATTACTACTGGTGTATTTCCTTCCATTACAGAAACACAGGAATTTGTAGTTCCTAAATCTATACCTATTATTTTACTCATTTTTTTTTTAAAAATAAAATTACAATTATAATAATATAATTAATTTGTTAATTACAATAATATATATTTGAATAAAATACTTTTTTAATTAAATTAAATTAATGTAATGTGTTTAGGATTTAAAACTTTATCAGTTAATAACAAAATTAGAAGTAATATAAATAATAAATGGTTATTGTTTGATGCAGATAATAAAATATTGGGGAGATTTTGTTCTATAATAGCAAAATTAATAATAGGAAAAAATAAAATTTATTTTACTCCAAATATTAATTGTGGAAATAAAGTTATTATTATTAATGCAAGTAAAATAATTTTTACTGGAAAAAAAATGAAAAATAAATTATATATTAGTTATAGTGGATATCCTGGAGGACAAAAAAAATCAACTGCAATTGAATTATTTAAAAAAAATCCTTGTAAATTAATATATAAATCTATTTTAGGAATGTTACCAAAAACTTCATTAGGAAGAAAAATAATAAAAAATTTATATATTTTTACTTATGAAAAACATAATTTTTATAAAAAAAAAATTAAAAAATTAAATATAAATGAAATTTATTAATTATGAAAAATAGGATTCATACTATAGGAAGAAGAAAAACTGCTGTTGCACGAATGTACATGAAAATTGGAAGTGGTTTAATTAAGGTAAATAATATTTTTTATAAAAAATATTTTACTAATAATTTATTTTTTCTTAAAGTATCAAAACCATTATTATTAACATCTAATAAAAAAAAATTTGATATTTCTATAAAAGTATCAGGAGGAGGAATAAATAGTCAAGCTGAAGCTATTAGCTTAGCTATATCTAGAGCTCTTTGTAAATTTGATATTAATAATAAACCTATTTTAAAAGAAAAAAATTTACTTACTAGAGATCCAAGAATGGTAGAACGTAAAAAATATGGGCAAAAAAAATCACGTAAAAAGTTTCAATTTTCAAAAAGATAATTTTTATAAATTATGTGTAAATTAAATATACAAAACTTTATTAAAGTGGGAGCACATTTTGGTCATACAACATCAAAATGGAATCCAAATATGAGGCCGTATATTTTGATGAAAAAAGGAGGTATACATATTATAGATATTTATAAAACTATAAAAAAAATAAATGAAGCTTGTAAATTTATTAAAAATATTGCCTCATCTGGAAAGAAAATATTATTTGTTGCGACAAAAAAACAAGCTAAAGATATAGTTTATGATTTTGCAAAAAAAGTTAATATGCCTTATATAACAGAAAGGTGGTTAGGAGGAATTTTAACTAATATGTCTACTATACGACAATCTGTAAAAAAAATGAATGTTATAAATCATAAAAAAATAGATGGAACATATAATATGATGTCTAAAAAAGAGAGATTACTTATAGATAGATTAAAAATTAAATTAAAAAAAAATATAGGGTCTATATATAAAATGAATTCTTTACCTGCATGTGTAATAATAGTTGATGTAAAAAAAGAAAAAATTGCTGTAAAAGAATGTAATAATTTATGTATTCCTATTATTGGAATAGTTGATACAAATTCTGATCCTAGAAATATAGATTATCCTATACCTGCAAATGATGATTCTTCAAAATCTATTAATTTAATATTAAGTTATATTACAAATTCTATAAATGAAGGAATTTTATATAAAAAAAAAAAATAAATTATTATGTATAAACCTAAAATTTCAGAAATAAATACACTTAGAAAAATAACTAATTCTGGTATAATAGATTGTAAAAAAGCAATTATAGAATCAAATGGAAATATTGAAGAAGCTATAGATTGGTTAAGAAAAAAAGGAGTTTCAGATAATATAATTTGTAAAGAAACAAATGAAGGATTTGTAATTTGTAAAATTAATAAGGAACAAACAGTTGGAGTCATTTTAAAAATTAATTGTGAAACAGATTTTGTAACTAGAAATAGTACTTTTATAAATATGGCTAATATTATAGTTAATAAAGCATTATATTGTAATAATATAGATGAATTATTTAATATTAAAATTAATAAAAATTTATCAGTTATTAATTTCATTAATCATCATATGAATAATATTATTAAAGAAAAAATAGAATTAAGTTCATTTGAAATTATTAAATCATCATTTGTAGGATATTATGTACATCATAGTAACAAAATTGGTTCAATAGTAGGTTTTTCTAAAAAAATTAAAGGTATAGAAAAAATTTCTAAAGAAATTGCAATGCAAATTGTTGCAACCAATCCTCTAGTTATAGAGAGAAATTCTCTACCTATAGAGATTATTGAAAGAGAAAAAAAAATAATAAAAAATAAATTATTAAATTTAAAAAAATCAAAAAATATAATAAACAAAATTATTGATGGAAAAATTCAAAAATTTATTTTTGAAAAGGTTTTATTAGATCAAAACTTTATAAAAAATAAGAAAATTTCTATAAGAGAATACCTTAAGAATTTTGATAAAAATTTAAAAATTACTTCTTATAAAAGAATAAGTTGATTTAGTACCTAGAGCGGGAATTGAACCCGCACAGCTTTTTAATAGCTACAGGATTTTAAGTCCTGCGTGTCTACCAGTTCCACCATCCAGGCATGAGCGAGAAACGGGATTTGAACCCGCTACCACTACCTTGGCAAGGTAGTACTCTACCAAATGAGCTATTCTCGCAATATAAATATAAGTTACTTTTTTTATTATTTCAAATAAATTTTTTAATTTCATATAAGCTATTAATAGCTTCAATAGGTGTTATCTTCTCTACATTTAGATTTTTAATAAATGTATATATATTTTTTTTTTTATAAAAATATTTTATATTTTTTTTAATTTCATATAAGCTATTAATAGCTTCAATAGGTGTTATCTTCTCTACATTTAGATTTTTAATAAATGTATATATATTTTTTTTTTTATAAAAATATTTTACATTTATATTCTTTTTTTCTATTATAGAATATAATTCATTAGCTCTATTAATAATAGAATCTGGCATACCAGCAATTTTAGCGATATGTATCCCATAACTTTTATTACTTATATTATTTAATAATTTTCTTGTAAAAATTAGATTTTCATCTATAATTTTTACAGAAATACTATAATTTTTTATATTATTAATATAATTACTAATATTATTCAATTCATGATAATGAGTAGCAAATAATGTTTTTGGTTTATGAATATTTTTATTTAAAAATTCTATTATTGACCACGCTAGAGATATTCCATCATCATTACTTGTTCCTCTTCCTATTTCATCCAATATTAATAAGCTTCTATAAGATAAATTATTTATTATACTTGCTGTTTCATTCATTTCCTTCATAAAAGTAGATTCTCCCATAGAAATATTGTCAGATGATCCAACTCTACTAAATATTTTATCAACTATTCCAATAGAAGCATAACTTGCTGGAACATAACTGCCTATTTGAGCCATTAATATTATTAATGCAGTTTGACGTAAAATTGCAGACTTACCTGACATATTTGGGCCAGTAATTATTATTATTTGAGAATCATTATTATTCATAATAATATCATTAGGAATATAAGATTTATTATATGAATAAATTTGTTTTTCTATTACAGGATGTCTACCATCTTTTATATAAAGATTAAAAGATTTATTTAATTCTGGACGTATATAATTATTTGCTATTGCACATTTAGCAAATGACATCAAAATATCTATTTCTGCAATTGATTTAGAATTAAATTGTAATATATCTGTATATTTAGATAAATAATCTATTAATTTAGAAAAAATTTTTTTTTCGATATATAATATCTTTTCTTTAGAAGATAGTATTTTCATTTCATGATTTTTTAACTCATCTGTTATATACCGTTCACAATTAAATAATTTTTGTTTAAGTATCCAATGGCTTGGAACTTTATTTTTATAAATACTTTTTATTTCTATATAAAATCCAAAAATATTATTAAATAATATTTTTAAATTTTTAATTCCAGTATTTTTTTTTTCACGTTTATATATATTATTTATATATTCTTTACTTGAATTAAGAATATTTCTAAATTCATCTAATTTTTTAGAAAATCCAGGTAAAATGATATTTCCTTTATTAATTGAATTTGTAGAAGACATAGATAATATTTTTTCAATATGAATATATATATTATCACATTTTTTAATATTATATGAAATATTTTTTAATTCATCAATTTTAGAATTTAAAAGTAGATTTTTTATATCTGTAATCTTCTTTAAAGATATTGATAATAAAATTAGATCATGTGGATTAACTTTAGAAGAAACTATTTTTGAGGTTAATCTTTCTATATCAGAAATATTTATTATTTTTTTTGATATCTGCTTATATATATTTTTATTATTTAAAAATAAAGATACTATTTTATGTCTTTTTTTTATATCAAAAATATTTTTTAATGGAAAAGTCATCCATTTTTTTAATAATCTTCCTCCCATCGGAGAAATTGTATTATCTAATATATTTATTAATGTTATAGCTTTTTCATTTTTTGATTTTATTATTTCTAAATTTTCTAATGTAAAATCATCTAATGAAACATATTCATCTTCTACTAATTTAGTAATATTAGAAATATGACTAATTTTAATATTACAAATACTACATACATAGTTTAATATTGCTCCAGCAGCTATAATACCATTATAGAAGGTTTCTATATTAAATACTTTAAGAGAGTTAGTTTTGAAATGCCTTAATAAATTTTCATAAGCAGATAAATAATCAAAAACCCAATCTTCCATACCATTAGAATAATATTTATTTCCTATTATTTTTGTAATATCTGATTTTTTATTTTTTTTATAAAGTACTTCATTAGGATTAAATTTTTTAAAAAATTGATCTACATAACTATTATATCCTTCTCCAACAAAAAATTCTCCAGTAGAGATATCTAAAAACGATATTCCAATATTCTTATTTTCTATATGAATTGCTGCTAAAAAATTACTTGTTTTAGATTCTAAAACTTCACTATTAATAATTACACCAGGGGTTATTATTTCTGTTACACCTCTATTTATAATTTTTTTATTTTTTTTTTTTTTTTCTAATTGATCACATATTGCAACTCTAAATCCAGATTTAATTAATTTTGGTAAATAATTATCTATAGAATGATAAGGAAATCCAGCTAATTCAATTGATGAATTTTTATTACGTTTTGTTAAAACAATATTAAGAATTTTTGAACATTGTATAGCATCATTTCCAAACATTTCATAAAAATCACCTACTCTAAATAATATTAGAGTATCATCAGGATATTTATTTCTTATCTCAAAGTATTGCCTCATAAGAGGTGTTAGGGGAGTTGTTTTTTCCAATTGTTTAATTGACATTTAACATCAAATTTATCTATTATAAGATATTCTTTTATAGAATCTATATTAAACATATAATCTTTAATTATCTTATCACAAATACTTTTTAATCCTCTTGCACCTAAACTTAATTTAATAGCTTTATCAACTATTAAATCAATAGCTGAATCAGTAAATTTTAAATTAATTTTATCCATATAAAATAATTTTTTATATTGTTTTATAATAGAATTTTTAGGTTCTAATAATATTCTTTTTAAAGACTCTCTATCAAGAGAGTTTAAATTAGATATAATCGGTAACCTTCCTATTAATTCAGGTATTAATCCAAATTTTTTAAGATCATGTGTTCCTACAAATTTTAATAAATTTTTATCATTGATTTTTTTATCAAATTTTTTTTTAAATCCTATAGTAGATAGATTTAATCTATTTGATATAATATCTTTTAATCCCTCAAATGCTCCTCCAGCAAGAAATAAAATATTTTTAGTATTTAATTTAATCATTTTTTGATCAGGATGTTTTCTTCCTACATTAGGGGGTACATTAACAATGGTTCCTTCTAATATTTTTAATAAAGCTTGTTGTACGCCTTCTCCTGAAACATCTCTAGTAATAGATGTATTCTCATTTTTTCTAGAAATTTTATCAATTTCATCTATAAATACTATACCTTTTTCTGCTAAAGAAATATTATAATTAGCTGATTGTAATAATTTAGTTAAAATGCTTTCTACATCTTCTCCAACATATCCTGCTTCAGTAAGTGAAGTAGCATCTGCTATAGCAAAAGGAACATTTAAAAATTTAGAAATGCTTTTAGCTATAAGAGTTTTTCCAGTACCTGTATCACCTATCATTAAAACATTAGATTTATCTATTTCATCATTTAATAAATAAATTCTTTTATAATGATTATAAACAGCAACAGAAATAGTTTTTTTAGCGTCTTCTTGACCAATAACATATTGATCTAAAAAATATTTTATTTTTTTAGGATAATTCAATTTCATTTTTTTTTTATATAAAATTATAATAATATTTCATCAACAATCCCATAATTTTTAGCTTCTTCAGAAGTCATCCAATAATCTCTATCAGAATCTTTTTGTACTTTTTCAAATGGTTGATTAGTATGTTCACTTATAATATTATTAAGTTCTTTTTTTAATTTTAAAATTTCACGTACCGTGATTTCCATATCTGATGATTGTCCTTTAGCGTATCCAATAGGTTGATGAATTAAAACTCTAGAATGTTTTAAAATAGACCTTTTACCTTTTTGTCCAGAACAAAGTAAAATAGCAGCCATAGAAGCCGCTATTCCTGTACATATAGTAGAAATTTCTGGTTTTAAAATTTGCATCGTATCATAAATTCCTAATCCAGAATAAACACTTCCTCCAGGAGAATTAATATATATTTGAATATCTTTATTTGAATCTAAAGATTGTAAAAATAATAATTGAGCTTGTACAATATTAGCTATTTTATCATCTATAGGGGTTCCTAAAAAAATAATTCTATCCATCATTAATCTTGAAAAAACATCCATTTGAAATACATTAGACTTTCTTTCTTCCATTATATATGGAGTCATTGATTGAATATAATTATTTAGATAACTTCTATTAATTTTTTTGTAACTTATAGCATATTTTTTAAATTCTTTTGAAAAATTCATATTTTTAATTTTAAATATTTATATTATAAATATAATATATTTTTATAAAATATATTATTTTTTTTTTTAATTATTATGAATATAATATTAGGTAGTTTTGGAACTACAGAAATAGTAGTTATTGTTTTTTTAGCGCTACTACTTTTTGGAGGTAAAAAAATTCCTGAACTTATGAAAGGTTTAGGTATAGGTTTAAAAGAATTTAAAAAAGCGATTGAAGAAGAATAAAAAGTTAATTTATATAAGATATATTAATTAAAGCTATTTCTAATGCAAGTCTTATATCTTTATTTTTTTTATATGAATTTTCAGTATTATTACATATATTTAAAGCTTTAATAATAAAATTATTATCTATTTTTTTAGATTGAATTAAATATTTTTCTTTTATTTTTTCAGAATATGATAATAATTTAATAGTTTTTATATCTTTTGATATAAGAAGATTTCTAAAATGTTTAGATAAAGAAGTTATAAACATATTTAAGTCTACACCTTTTTTAATTATTTCATCAAATAATAATAATACTTTATATATCTCTTTTTTTAGAAAAAAATCTGTAATTTTTAAAAAAAAATATATATCTAGTATACCTAATTGATTATATACTATAGAACTTAATAATATATTATTAGAATATAAAATTAGTCTATCAAATATAGATAAAGCATCACGTAAAGATCCATCTGAAATGTCAGATATTAATAATAATGCGTCTTCTTCATATTTAATATATTCTTTTTTACAAATATTTATTAAATAATTTTTAATATCATTAACAGATATTCTTTTAAAATCATAAACCTGACAACGAGAAATTATAGTTGATAATATTT